>JAATFC010000160.1 GCA_015655435.1 Chitinophagales bacterium
GCTGGCAGCGTGTTGAGTTACGTCCCCATCGTAGGTATCATCGTCGCCCCATGTAGAGAGTGTAATTTCCGGTGATTTGGCATGAGTGATGCCAGCAAGTGTTCTTCCCGTAATGGAAAGTTTTCCTACAGGGAAATTATAGTATAGACCTGCGAGAAAATTGCTCAGTTTGTACCTAGTAGCGGAAAATGAGACTTTCGAATATTCGTAAGACTCAATATATCCGTTGGAAATTTCGCTTAGTCCTTTGTTTTTGTAAGTGCCATAGTTGACAAGTCCTCCGACTCCAATATGTTTGGAGAAAAAATAGGCACCGTCAATGCCCCAAACAGTTCCGTTGCCGGCATATCCGGAATTTTCATTGTCATAGACCGACTTGTGCCAGTTCCCGGTAGACAAAGAAAGTCCGCCGCTAATGCCTATAAAACTTGGATTTTTCGTCTGGGCCATCAAGTTGTCCGCATAAATAGAAGATATGACAATGCTTGCCGCCAAAATGATTTTTTTCATATTTTAAATGTGTGTTATAGTTGTGAGATGTGATTATTGGATTTTAATTTTGAATTTGGAGTCAATATCGGTAGAACCACCGCCAGTCTTACTTCCCAGCCATGTGCCGTCTTTCACATTAGGTTGATGGCGCAACACAACTCGCAGAAATCCATTGCTAGCTGTGCCGGTGGTGAACGTACTTGATATTCCGACAGGTAATGCAGGCGTATTGCCGTCTTGGTCTGTGCGGGCAATAGACAGATTTACGTAAGGAGGTGTGGTGGTTTCGTAATCGTTGTCCCAATATTCTTCGGGTATATAGGGAGAGCTAGTGCCTGTTGCAAATCCTGTCGCCATAGGGGTTGGCTGTAGGAAGAAAAGATGGTAGTTGCGGCGCTCCCATATTTCTTCCGTCATATCGGCTGGAGGAGTCTGAGTAGAGTCGATAAGCAAGATTTGCACGTCGTATTTTGCATTGGCTTTTAAGCTTAACGTATAACTGGCAGTGTCTACTTCTTGGGTATCTGGATTGAATGTCCATGACGCGGAACGCGTGTCCGTATTGTCTGATTCGTTGACAGCCTGCAGTTTGACGGTCGTCATGGGTTCGTTTTCGGGTACGGCTACTGTAACATCAGAATCCTTTTTGCTACAACTGTTCAGTGTGAGCATGCCACCTGCCATTAGCGCCAGCATAGCGGCACTTACAAAATGTTTTTTCATACAAATTGAATTGATTAATTTTTTATGAGAATAAATGAAAATGAATGGGTTATTGCCTCCTAGTCGTCATTTTTGCAAAGCATGCTTCTATATTGCACAAAACAATACATAAGAGATATGCAGAAAACAAAATGACTATTTTCCTACGAGAAATAATTAGCTGAAATGTAGGTAGGATGGCGGTCCTCTGAAGGTTGCATCAATCAATCTTTGCTTAGAAAGATGAAATACAAAAGTATTTTGAACAACCTGTAAATAAGTGATTGGAGGAAACGGAACTATAATTGTATCAGAAGTGCCGATCGGAATAGTGAAGTCATGTAAGCAAGTACAATGATTGACGATATGTTCATGTCCATCGCCATCATAGTGGTGAAAAACGGAGTACCCAATATTGGACGGCTCATGTTCAATGTCATGAAAATACAACTCGCCCATTGCATTCTGTATCGTCAGAAGTATCAATAGCAATGATGCGATATGTAGATATATGCGTTTGGACATCTGCGGTCAAAGGTATATGTTTTTGTATCATAGTTACAAATAAAATGAAACGCTGTTTCGTTTTTAGTTTTTTGAAAACACTATTTTGTAAAAGAAATTCTTTTTAAAATATTTTTTGCAACTCTGTTTCATTTTATATATTTGCAATATAGTTGCATAAAATGAATGTAAAAAAACTCCTTGAAATGAATGGATTGAGCACTACACGTATGCGTGTAGCTGTTCTGGAAACATTTTATAGTACAGGCAAGGCTTATTCCATGTCGGGACTGCTTAAGCAAGTGGATGGAAGTAATAGGATAACGCTTTACCGTACCTTGAAATCTTTTGTCGAGAAAAAAATATTGGCGGAGGTTTCGGGTAAAAACAACTATCCCGTATATGTTTTGCAATGCCCAAAAGACAGTGTTTCTTCATTTGACTATGTCGCTTTTTTTATCTGTAGGGAATGTGGTAAAACGCTCTCTCTACAGACGGACAAACCAAACGTGAAAGGCTTACCGGGTAATGTTTCTATTGAAGAGGAGAAGCTCATTCTGAGTGGTACTTGTGGAGATTGTACGCCAGCACGTAATGCCAATATTTCTCTGAGAGGTAACATGAAAATACCGAGGATATAAAGGGCATCTAAAGAGCAATAAGAAATACATAAAAATATGAACACACAAAAACTGCCCGTGACCGTTTTGAGCGGTTTTCTTGGCGCGGGAAAAACCACCGTACTTAACCACATTCTCCACAACAAGGAACAGATGCGTGTCGCAGTCATTGTCAATGACATGGGGGAAATCAATGTGGATGCAAAACTGGTCGAAAAGGAACAGACATTGTCAAAAACGGAAGAAAAATTAGTAGAGATGAGTAACGGCTGTATCTGCTGCACTTTACGTGAAGACTTGTTGGTCGAGGTGGGACGATTGGCACGAGAGGGACGGTTTGACTATTTGCTAATTGAGGGAACGGGGATTGCAGAACCTCTGCCGATTGCGCAGACATGGCTGTTCGAAGACCCGGAAACGGGCAATAGTCTTTCTGATATCAGCTATATCGATACGATGGTGACAGTGGTGGACTGCTACAATTTTTTTCGTGATTTTTCTTCCATGGACACGATTGTAGACCGTGAAATGACGGACGATTTTCAGGACGAGCGCACTATTGTCAATTTGTTGACCGACCAGATAGAATTTGCCAATATTATTTTGCTGAACAAAACAGACCTAGTTAGTTCTCAAGCGTTGAACACTATAGAAGCGACGTTACATAAACTTAATCCAGACGCGAAGATAATCCGAACTCAATTTGGTAAAATAGAACCCCAGATGATTATGGGTACAGGATTGTACGATTTTGACAAAGTGCAACAATCGGCAGGATGGATACAAGAATTAAATAATGAACACAAGCCGGAAACAGAAGAATATGGCATTTCTTCTTTCGTGTTTCGTTGCCAACGACCATTTCATCCTGAACGTTGGTGGAATTTTTTGAATCATGAATATCCCAACTATATGATTCGCGCAAAAGGCTTGTTCTGGGTTGCTTCACAGCCGGACAAGGCGGTAAATTTTAGTCAGGCTGGCGGAAGTTTACGTGTGGAAAATGCTGGCGTCTGGTGGGCTACGATGCCCTATGAACAACGTGTTCGCTATGCTGCTTATCTGGACTATCAGAAAGAAATTGAAAACAAGTGGACAAAGCAATGGGGTGACCGTATGAATGAATTGGTTTTTATTGGACAAATATCGAACAAGGAAAAGGATAGGGCGGCTGTTGAGGAATGCCTGCTGACTGAATCGGAAATCGAAGTCTATCAAATCGGAACGAAATGGAACGACCCTTTTGAAGGGATGTTTTAAGACTGTAAAAAGTAAAATTTAAGATTGGAAAATGGAAGAGATAAAAACGAATATAGAGCCTAAACATGTCACTATATTGACCGGCTTTCTCGGAGCAGGTAAGACGACTTTTTTGAATGAATGGCTACACCATTTCCATCGGAAACGCATATTGGTAGTAGAGAACGAATTTGGAGAGGTTAATGTAGATTCACAACTTGTACAGGCTGTAGAAGACCAAGTGTTTCCGCTTACGGGTGGTTGTATCTGTTGCGGGCTGAACGAAGATTTTACGGATCTATTGGTTGATTTGTGGGATAAGCGTGAAAGCTTCGATGAAATAATTGTTGAGTCCACGGGCGTTGCGGATCCTTTGCAATTACTTCGTCCATTTAAGTATAGCAAGTCCATGACAAATTATTATCAAGTCGACAGAGTTATTTGTCTGGTGGACGCTGCATTGATAGAAGTCGAGTTGTTGACTACTTATATTGCACGCAAACAGATAGCAGGAAGTGATATTCTACTTCTTTCCAAAACTGACCAAATAGGGACAAAAAAGGTAGAGGAACTTCATCGATTGTTGCAGGACATTAATCCGTTTGCAGTAGTGTTTGATGGCAATAAACTAGATGGATTTCCAATAAACGATATTGCTTCTTTTATTCCTCGAAACCAGATAGCTAATACACTTCCGGAACAGTCATCCGATACAAAAGGAAAAATACGACTATACCGAAAAGATCATATGTCCATATCCACACTACATTTCACGTTCGAAGAACCTTTTGATTTGGATGAACTCAAATATAGGTTACTAGTATTTCTCAATTTTCAGGCTACCGATATTTACCGTATCAAAGGGATTTTGTATACACAGGATAGCGATAAGAAAATCATTCTACAAACGGTATCGGATATTGTCACATTTGAAGAGAATAAAGAATGGCAAAATGACGAGACTAGGAAAAGCGATATTGTCATAATCGGAAACAATCTGCAATCCAAAGGCTTTGAAAAAATGCTTAGTAATTGTATTCATCATTCTTTTAAAAATCAACATTCTTAAACTATAAATCGTAAAACAGAATGTTGCAACTATTGTCTTATATCCATTGGGACATTGACCCAGTACTGTTACAGTTAGGCCCATTTCCGATACGCTATTATTCGCTCTTTTTCGTATTGGGTATTGGGTGTGCCTATTCGGTCATGAAAAAGTTATATGTTGGTAAAACTTTGACGCAGCATCAGCTTGACTCGCTCTCAGTATATATAGTATTGGGTACATTGATTGGTGCCAGACTTGGACATTGCTTGTTTTACGAACCTAACTATTATCTTTCACATCCATCAGAAATAGTACTCCCTATTCACTTGTCGGATGACGGCTCTTTACGTTTTACAGGTTATCAAGGACTAGCAAGTCACGGCGGTGCAATAGGTATTTTGCTGGCGATGTTTTTTTATGCTCGACGTTTTCATTTTTCGTTTTTTTCTGTTGCAGATAAGGTGGCTATGGTTGTACCAATAGCAGGAGCATTTATACGTATTGGAAATTTTTTCAATTCGGAAATAGTTGGAAAACAAAGCAGATTGCCTTGGTCGATTGTTTTTGAAAAAGTAGATTACATGCCGCGCCACCCAACTCAATTGTATGAATCTGCTTGTTATATTGGCATATTTGTTTTCTTGTGGGTAAAGTTTAGAAAAGGAAATATGGAACGTTCAGGATATGTATTGGGGTGGTTTCTAGTATTGACTTTTTTTGTCCGTTTTGTTATTGAATTTGTGAAAGCTCCGCAGGAAAACTTTGAACAGAATATGTTCTTGAATATGGGACAATTGTTGAGTATTCCATTTATCCTGACTGGACTGATTTTGATTTATTATTGCAGGGATGGGAAAGATGAAAAGGCGGAATAGCTGAATTATTTATTGATAGATTATTGCTTTTCGGAAATGTCTTGTTGTTGCGCATATACGCGCGGTGTAATGCCAAACTTTTTAAGAAATGTACGACCGAAATGGGAGGCGGAACTAAACCCTACCATTATTGAGATTTCGTTGATAGAATATCGCTTTAAACTCAACAAATCCTTAGAACGTTTGAGTCTTATAGTATTAATGAGTTCATTGGGTGTAAGATCCAAAATGGATTTTATTTTTCGATACAGTGTTGGTCGACTAAGAAAAAGACTGCTTGACAGAATGTCAACGTCTAGATTCGGATCGTCTATACGTTCAAGTATTGTACTGTTAAGTTTGACTAGAAATTTTTCGTCTTCCAACGGCATTACGTTTTTTTTCAGATTGCTTTCTTGATAGCTGGAAAAGAAATCTTTAACTTTAGACCTATTGACTAACAGGTTCTCAATCTGTATTCTTAAATGGTTTGGCGAAAATGGTTTCTCGATATAAGCGTCAGCACCTTTTTCAAGTCCCGTTATTTTAGATTGTAATGTATTCTTTGCGGTGAGTAGTATGATTGGAATATGACTGTATTCAATATTGGACTTGACTATATTGCAAAAATCGTAGCCATCTATATCTGGCATGATAATATCACTTATGATAAGATGTATGATTTCTTTCTCGAGAATGTTGAGCGCTATCTGTACATTGCTTGCACTATGCATTTTGTATTTATCGCTTAGGTCGTCGATGAGGAAATCTAGTATTTCTTCATTGTCGTCTACAACGAGGATTGAATATTCGACTACATGCTCCTGCGGATTCTGAATCATATGGATGTGCATTAACTATCTTATAGGTTCTTTATGCTTTAGGTAAAGTTAAAACGAAAATATTAAATTGGTCGTCACTTGCTTCAAATGTTAAAGTTCCATTATGCAAGATAGCAAGGGAGCGTGAAAGTGCCAGACCTATGCCTATGCCTGGTTGTTTTTTGGCTGAATCCAAACGAAAGAACGGTTCGAATATCTTTTCAGACATTTCCGGACTTATCTTTTTGCCATCATTCTTAAATCTTATATTTATATTCTTGTTATTTAAATTCGATGAAAGTTCTACGAAAATTTCATTTTCCGCATATTTAATTGCGTTGTTGATTAAATTACTGACGATTTTTGTGAATGCCTCTTCATCTATATATGTGATTACTTGGTTTTGCTGTGATGAGAAATGAATGTTTATGTTTTTTGTTTGTGCAATTTCCTCAAATAGATTGATAATATTTCTCAATATAGGAGCTATGTCCATTGCTTCCAGCTTTAGCTTAAAATTATTGATTTCGGTCTTTTGGAAATTAAGTAGTTCATCGCTTAGGAGTATCAGTCTCTCTGTGTTTCGTTCGATGGTTAGTATATATTTTTGAATGGTTGGATATAAAATTATTTGATTGATTATTTTCTCCAAAGGAGCTTTGATCAATGTGAGAGGTGTTCTTATTTCGTGCACTACAGTTGTGAAAAAATCTATTTTAGCTTTAGCAAGTTCTTGATTTTTTTGTATGGAGTACAGTTCCATTTTTCGTGTATGCTTTTTGATTAGACGTTTTTTATAGTAAACAATGGTAGATGTTAGTGATGCAAAGAATAATGCTATATATAGTGTGTGAGCCCATGTTGTTTTCCATATTGGAGGAAGTATGTTGATTCGCAATTTTCGTTCGTTTTTTTGCCAAATTCCACTGTTATTGGTTGTTCGTACTTTGAATATATAGTTACCATAAGGCAGATTGGTAAAATATACACTATGCTTTTTCTTGATGTAATTACAGTCCTGATCTAAACCTTCTAATTGGTAGGCATATTGTATATTGTCCGCAGACTCAAAACTAAGTGCGGCAAAGTCGATACTCAAGGTCGATTTGTTGTGCGGCAAGGTTATCTCGTCTGTAGTCGTCAATGATTGAAAAAGGGGGCCGTTGTTTTTGTCAATGGCAAGAGATGTATTGAAAACAGAAATATTGGTGATATACACTGACGGATTAAAATTATCATCTTTGACTTCTGATGGATTAAACCGTATCATTCCTTTCATATCACCAGCATAGATATAATTGTCTTTGTCTTTAAATATAGAGGAGTAATTAAATTGATCTCCCAGCAACCCATTGTTTTTAGTAAATGACTGCAGTATATTTCCATTTTCGTTCAATAAGACTAGCCCTTTTGATGTGGTTACCCAGATGCGTCTTAATGAGTCTTGGATAAGTGTGTAAATTAGGTTACTCGGAAGCCCAGTATCCGTGGTGAATATTTCGACCTTCTTGGTATCAAAATTAGTTTTGTATAGTCCGTATTCTGTTGCGATCCATAAATGATGGTCTAGTGATTCGTAGAGATAATCTATTCTGTTTTCGGTAAGTAAGTCTTTATGATTTTTATATATTTTTATTTTTCCGTAAATGTTTTTTTTAGGGTTGTAGTAATAAAGTCCGTTTCGTAATGTGCCAGTCAGGATGGTGCCATCATTTGTTTCTAGGATACTGGAGTAAAAGGCTTCCTGTGGAAACATTTCAGGTTGGAAAAAATTGTCTGTTTTCCTATTGTACAGATACAGCCCAATGGACGTTCCTATCCATATATCTTTGGTAGATGTTTTTTAAAGACTATTTATATAATTGCTATGTAGATCAGTATTTTTTTCTCCACTATTATAGTGGCGGATAATCTTTTCCGTTTTTAAATCCATGATGTCGAGCCCATGTTCAAAAGTGCCAATCCACAACTTATCATTGTCAGCCAAAAGTCCGTGTATATTGGAGTATGAAATCTGTGTAGAAGACCCATTTGGCATGAAATTTTTGAATATTCCTTTTCGAGAATCAAATTTATTAAGTCCTGCATCCTCTGTTCCGATCCATATATAGCCTTGATTGTCGGAGGTTATTTCTCTAACTGCATTGCCATGTATGGACATCGTGTTTGCACCAGGAATAAATTTTTCAAATAGGGGATTGGATTTGGGATAATAGCTGATACCCCCAAAATAGGAGCCTACCCATATGCCATTTTCTTTGTCTTTCCAAAAAGAATAAACAGCATTGTCGCTAATAGAATAAGGGTCGTTGTTGTTTTTAAGAAGGTGAGTATATTGGTTTGTTTTTGTATTGTATATATATATACCGTTTTCCGTTGCATACCAGATCTGATTATCGGATGCTCTGAGGATGTCCCTGACATAGATTTCTGTTTTGTACTCATTGTAGGTAAATAAGTCTTGATACGTGTGCGTATTAATATCAAATTTCTTAGCACCTTGACTAGTTGTTCCTATTAAAAGTGCGCCGTCATCGGAATTATAAATGCACTCAATCCATTTGGATAAAGGAATAGGAGAGTGTTCGAAAACAGCGTACATGGTACAGGTATTTTTTTCAGTGTTAAAGTGCCCTATAAATCCATTACCTGTACCAATCCATATCTGCCCGGATTGGGTTATTTCCAGAGCAGAACAGAATTGAAGATTATTATTTTTGAAATGAGTTGTTTTTTTATTTGAAATATTATAGCAATACAATTGGGTTCCTATAATGAACCATATGTTTCCATATTGGTCTTGCGCAATATGTCTTACCCAATCCATTGGCGTATCTATAAGACGAGTAAAACTTTCTTTTTTGGTGTCAAAAAGGTAAATGCCTCTTTCTGTTCCTACCCATATTTTATCGTCATGTCCTATCGACAATTTCAATACGGAATTGTTGCCTAAACTCAACGAATCGGTTGGGTTGTTTCGAAATACTTTAAAGTTGTATCCGTCAAACCTGTTTAATCCATCTTTTGTTCCGATCCACATAAATCCTTTTTGATCCTGAACTACAGAAGTTGCAGTATTATTAGACAATCCGTCCTCCGCCCTATAATGTCTAAAATAATAGGGTTGAGCTACTATGGTAAGACTACTAGACAGAAACAAGAAAAAAAATACGTATCTGTTTGCTAGTAATCTTATGCCTTTATTGATTTTGGACAGATATAACATATGAGAGAATGCTCCATGTGATGAACTAAATTTTAACAGAGTCAAGCGAAAGTAGACAGTAAAAACTAGAAAGACATGTCGATGTAAAAATGAGAAAAAATGTCGAAACTATGAGAAAATACGACTATAATGTTTTGAATAATAGATTGATTTTTACCACTGAAGTTTATTGATGGAGTTAGATACGAACATCCTCCTTGCTGTATAACATTTTGCGATTTTGCCATGTAGGACTTTTCGAATTGTTTGACAGACATATATACTTGAGATGAAAGGATGTATTGTTGAGATAGAAACCTTTGATTTAAAATAGATTGTTAAACCATTATATTTTCCCGTCATGTCGAAACTTAGGAAAAATTGTTTGTTATATGTCTGCGTACTAAGTTTGTTGTTTCCCGGCAAAATTTTTTCGCAATGGAAGCCTGTTGCTGGAAAGATTGCTACACAATGGGCTGCGGATGTAACGCCTAATAATACACTACCTGAATACCCCAGACCTCAATTGACACGAGAAGGTAATTGGAAAAACCTGAACGGGATATGGCAATACGCAATTCTTCCTAAAAATGATTTAGCGACTATTCCTAATATGTTTCAGGGAGATATTCTCGTTCCGTTTGCTGTGGAGTCTTCATTAAGTGGAGTTGGCAAAAGAGTTGGTAAGGATAATGTCTTATGGTATAATAGAACCGTAGAGATATTAAACAATAAGAAAAATAATAAAACATTACTTCATTTTGGAGCTGTTGACTGGTATGCAAAAGTTTTTGTAAATGGCGTTAAGGTTGGTGAGCACAAAGGAGGGTATGATCCATTTTCTATAGACGTCACCAGTGCGTTGAAAAAAGGATCTAGACAAACTATATCCATTCAGGTTTGGGACCCCACTAACGAGGGTGAACAACCTGTAGGTAAGCAATCTATCAATCCCAATGGTATTTGGTATACGCCCGTTACTGGGATCTGGCAGACTGTCTGGTTGGAACAGGTACCGGAAACATATATCATATCTACAAAACAGACACCTGATATTGATCGCCAACAGTTGCATTTAACTGTTAATACCACGAGCTTAATATCAGGCGACGAGATTGTGGCTTCTGTATTGGATGGCGGTAGCATAGTAGTGGATAAGACTATTTCTGAAGGTAAAGATATCTTATTGGATATTCCCAATGCTAAGCTATGGTCACCACACAGTCCTTTCTTATATGATTTGAAAATCGCAATTAAGCGTAAGGGGAAAGTCATTGATGAGGTAGGTTCGTATTTTGGTATGCGAAAAATATCTATGGCAAAAGATGGACAAGGCATTGAACGTATGATGCTGAACAACAAGTTTCAGTTTCAATATGGACCTCTCGACCAAGGTTGGTGGCCTGATGGACTGTATACTGCACCTACGGATGATGCACTAAAGTTTGATATTGAACAAACGAAGGCTCTTGGATTTAATATGATCCGTAAACATATCAAAGTAGAACCTGCAAGATGGTATTATTACTGTGACAAGCTCGGTATGTTGGTATGGCAGGACATGCCAAGCAGCAATATTGATGGTAGTATCTGGGATGCATATCCAGGTCTCATATCGGGACGGCCGGAAGGGAAAACTAGGACTCCAGAATCCGAGGCGACACACAGAAACGAATGGAATTCCATCATGCAGGAGCTATACAATTATCCTAGTATAGTTGTATGGATACCGTTTAATGAAGCGTGGGGTCAATTCAAGACTAAAGAAATTACAGAGTGGACTATGCAAAACGACCCTTCTCGCCTTGTCAATGCGGCAAGTGGAGGCAATTTTGTACAGGGATTACCTGGTCATATAGTTGACCTGCATCATTATCCAGATGCTTATATGCCTGACCCACAACTATTTGGCGGTACACATGCTTTGGTATTAGGCGAATTTGGAGGACTGGGTTTGCCTGTAGAAGGACATACTTGGGTTGATAAAGGTAATTGGGGTTATCAAAGTTTTAAGAACAAAGAAGAATTGTACAAAAAATACGAGGATTTGCTAAATCGTTTCCCTAAACTAATTCAAATGGGATTGTCTGCTGCGGTGTACACGCAGACAACGGATGTAGAAGTGGAAATCAATGGCTTCTATACCTATGACAGAAAAGTATTGAAATATCCAGAAGAAAAAGTAAGTAACCTGCACCGACAATTATACGACGTAAACATACAATAATGGGACATATCGGGAATCGCTTGCTCCCTGTTCCAATCCGTTAACAACTAAATTTTTAAATATGTAAAAGACGTACTTGCCACAATGGATAAAATTAGGTAATCGATTACGTAAGTCATTCACATCAAATTCGTTTACCTAAAATACTTGCTAAAATTATTTTTAAACTTATCTCTAACTGATCAGAAATATGAAAAATTCTGCTTTAAGTTGTAAAAAAAAGCTGCTTCTTTGGAAGCAGATGCTCAATATGGCAAAGCATTCTTTTTTGCTCGCCATAGGAGTGTTTATTATTGTTTTGCATCTGAATGCAAAACCTTTAAACAAGAGGATTACAATTGTCCGGTCCCATATTTCATTAATTGAACTTCTCAATGAAATACAAATACAAACTGGTTACAAAATATTCTGGGACAAGAATCGAAATTCCGCCAATGTGTCTTTGAATATTAATATCAAGGACGCAACATTGAAAGATGTTCTTGACGTGAGTCTGCGGACGCTCCCCTTTACCTATATTATTGAAGACTCAGTTGTCTATGTTTTACCAAAGAAAGAGGATGTTGGAGAAAATATACAGCAAATCGATATTCATGGGATAGTCAGTGATTCAAGTATGAAACCTCTTGCGGGGGTAGCTATAACGATTAAAGGGAGTAAAACGTCCACAATAACCAATGAACAAGGAGAGTATTCAATATCTGCTCAAAAAGGTGATGTATTGCTATTCTCGTTTGTTGGATTTAAATCCCAAGAAGTGGCAGTAGGCGAAACTGATGTGATTAATGTCAGTCTGTTAGCGAACAACGACAATAGTTTGGAAGAAGTGGTCATGATTGGATACGGTTCGAAAAAGAAGCAGGACGTTACGGCCTCTATAGCGACGATAACGAGTAAAGAGATGGAAGATGCCCATAATGGATCGACCGTCAGTTCTGCATTAGCTGGCAAAATACCGGGTGTTACATTCCGCATGTCGGACAGTCGTCCTGGTGCGAGTGCAAGTATTTCCATTCGCAATATGGGTAGCCCATTGTATGTTATTGATGGTATCATCCAAGACGAAGGGCAGTTCAACAACATCGCGCCAAATGATATCGAAAATATAAGCGTACTAAAAGATGCATCTGCTGCTATCTATGGCGTACAAGCGGCAAATGGAGTTATATTGGTAACGACTAAAAGAGGAAAACTTGGTGCGCCTAACCGCATTAACATCGATGCATATACAGGTTGGCAAAACTGGTTTCGTTTTCCGAAAACAGAAAACAACTATAACTGGCAGCAGGGAAAAGTGGAAGCGGACGTGAATCAAGGTAGGACACCAATTAGTCCGGTTGAACTGGCGAAGTACAAAGCAGCATCCGAGTCTTCCGCCGCAGACACTGGTATATACAGGAGTTTTGACTGGTATGATTTTATTGTGAAAGGCAATGCTCCATTGACAAGACTTAACCTCAATTTTACAGGAGGTTCGGATAAGATTAATTATTATGTATCTCTTTCTAACTTGTTTCAGAATTCTGTTTTGGGTCGTGAGTACAAGTTCAATCGTACCAATATCCAAAGTAACATAGATGCTCAAATTACGAAAAGACTAAAGATTGGTGCCCAGATTAATGGACGTATTGAAGACCGTCAGAATCCTGGAGTACCTGGCGGGGATGACTATTGGGAAGCTCGATTTGCCATTCTACGTAATACTCCATGGGAAAGACCTTATGCCAATGACAATCCGGATTATCTCAATGATATTGGGCATAATACAGAAAACTGGGGATTGTTGAACTATAAACTTTCTGGAAAATATAAAGATACTTGGCGCGTCCTACAGACAAACCTTACCGGGGAATATAAAACACCTTTGGAGGGTTTGACTTTGAGAGGATTGTTCTCCTACTATTATGCCAATAGGTTGCTAAATAACCAAGAATATACCTATAATGCCTATACTTACGACCCTCAAACTGGCGATTATAATATAACAGGTGGAAGTTCTAATCCATGGAGGGAAAGAGACACGCGTTATGTATTGACCACAGATGTACAGTTGCAGGCTGATTATTCCCACAATTTCGGAAAACACCATATTGGGTTGACTTTCGTTAATGAAAGAAATCGTCGTCATGACTTGGATGCCTATGTACATTCAGTACCGACCAGTAATTCATTGCCTTTGATATATTTTAGTACAATGGATACCTACAATGATGGAGATGCTACGAGTTCGCGTATTGGCTATGTAGGACGTTTTAGTTATAATTATAGTAACAAATATTACTTAGATGTTTCGGGTCGCCATGATGCATCTTATATCTTATCTCCAGATCGTAAATGGGGTACATTTCCTTCTGCTTCTGCAAGCTGGCGTATAACCAATGAAGAATTTTTTCAGAACTGGGTTAACACGACCATTTTCAGTGAGTTGAAGTTGAGAGGCTCGTATGGAGTTACGGGCGATGATAGAAATCTCCCCATTGATGAATTTTCTTGGATGAATGCCTATAACTATAATTCTGGTAATCCTGCTATATTGGATGGCAATACAGTCATAACCTCTGCATATAGGGGAATACCAATTACCAATATTACTTGGATAAAAAGCCATATGTTGGATATTGGTTTGGATTTTGGATTGTTTCAGAATAAAATAATAGGAACTTTTGATTATTTCAAAAGAAAGAGAACGGATCTTCCTGGCAGTAAATACGATATCCTTTTACCCAACGAATTGGGGTATGGGTTGCCGCAGGAATCCATTTCGACTAGTTCTGATAAAGTCCAAGGTATAGATGCGTCTTTGAAATACAATGGAAACATTAAAACGGTCAATTTTTCAATAGCGGGCAATTTTTCCATTGCCAGATCTTATAATGGGTCTTCCTATAAACCTAGATTTACCAACTCTCTGAATCAATATTTCTCAAGTGGCGAAAATAGACCGAGCAACCTTTTCTGGGGATATATTGCTGATGGCCAGTTCCAGTCTCAGGAAGAAATAAGCAATTATAAAATCAATAATGATGGACAAGGTAATAAGACGCAGCTTCCTGGCGATATAAAATATAAGGATCTGAACGGAGATGGCGTTATTAATGGAAATGATACTAGACCAATTGGTTGGGGCGCCGGGGCAAATCCCATTATTAACGGAGGGTTAAATCTTACAGCTAGTTGGAAAGGCCTAGACTTTCACATGGATTTCTCTTTTGGTTCGGGCTACTCATTTAACCGTAATTATGAGATGCGTTGGCCATATCAGAACGGAGGGGCATTGCAGTCGATTTTCTGGGATAGCCACTGGCATCATGAGGATATATACGACGTAAATAGTCCATGGGTTGCTGGGGAATATCCAGCCTTCAGGTTCAATGACGGAGGAAATAGCAATAACAATAAAAATTCAACTTTTTGGTTGGTCAACGTTAAGTACCTCAAATGTAGAAATCTGGAACTAGGCTATGCGCTTCCTCAACAATGGCTGGACAAGGTTAATATTAAACGTGCCAGATTTTATGTCAACGCATCAAATGTGTTTTCTTTTGACAACGTTCACAAGTACGGAATAGATCCGGAAATAGTCGATGAAAATGGTCTGACCTATCCCCAAAGTAGATTTGTGAATGTAGGCTGTAATATTAGTTTATAATGCTTTATAAAACTGTTTGAAATGAAACGTAATATAATAACAATTTTTTTGGTTGCTGCTTTGTTTGGCTGCAAAGACAAGGACTTCCTGACCAATCCTCCGATGTCTGTATTGACAAGCGACCAGATCTATGCGAATAAGGATTTAGCCTTCTCCGTTTTGGCAGGTTTGTATAATGGTTATGTGGATCAACAAACTATAACGAACTGGGCTGAATTTACCAATTTTGACGAGGCTTTCCCTTCACAGGCGGATCAATATTGGCGGGCACAGCAGATCGATTATCCCTATTCGTGGTGGAGTCTATGGAACTATGACTACATCCGAAATTTGAATTTGTATATACAGAATTGTAATGCGTCTACTGCATTGTCCGCAGACGATAGGAATAGGTTCATTGCTGAAGCTAGATTTTTGAGAGCTGCTAATTATTTTGAATTGGTAAAAAGGATGGGTGGTGTTCCGATTATAACCGAACCTATGACTTATGATTATAGTGGAGATCCGACTTATCTGCAACATCCGAGAGCGAAAGAGTCTGAAGTATATGATTTTATATTGGCAGAATTGGATACGATAAAAAGTATATTACCAGATAATGCATCTGTTCAGGACCGAGCTAGTAAAGGCGTGTGTTTGGCTATGCAGTCAAGAGCCGCATTATATGCTGCCTCTATTGCACAATATGGCGGAAATACACCGTCTGTTGCATTATCTGGGGGAGAGGTGGGAATTCCATCTTCCATGGCAAATTCCTATTATCAACGTTCGCGTAATGCAGCCTTGGAATTGGTAAACAGCCATGTTTATAGTTTGTATCAAAAAACACCTACCGACTTATCTACCAATTTCGCTGCATTGTTCTATGACAAAGGGAACAATCCGGAGGTCATTTTTGCCCAGAACTTTAAATTAAAAAGTGGGACAGTAGAGGGGTGGACCTTGAACAACCAACCACGCGCTATTGCAGAGGAGGCGCAAGGAGGAAGAGTTAATCCTTCTTTGAAC
>JAATFC010000284.1 GCA_015655435.1 Chitinophagales bacterium
ACCGAATAACGCTACGCAAAGTTATCTGTACCGTTCCAAACTTGACGGAACAGGTGATGCGGAAAGGCTGTCTCCGGTTGACCAAAGCGGAACGCATGAATATGAAATATCTCCTAACGGAAAATTTACGGAGCATACATTTTCCAATGCCAATACATTTCCAGTTAATGAATGGATCACACTTCCCAATCATCAAACCATTGCCGGCACTAAGTCAGAGGAAAGAAAATTGCCTCCCGGTTTTCCAAAAGTAGAGTTTGGAAAACTCAAACTGGATGCAACTCACGATGCAGACTATTGGATGGTAAAACCTGTAAACTTTGACCCAAGTAAAAAATATCCTATAGTATTCACCGTATATACCGAACCTGCATCGGCAACGGTAACGGATCGTTGGGGTAGCGGAAGGAACTGGTTGTACAAAGGTGATATGGCAAAAGATGGCTACATCTACGTCAGTATTGACGGTCGTGGCACGCCAGCTCCGAAAGGTGCGGAATGGAGGAAAAGCATCTATAAAAAAATAGGTATTCTCAATATTGACGACCAAGCAACAGCGGCGAAACAATTGCTGGCATTGCCTTTTGTTGACACGTCGAGAGTGGCGGTACACGGTTGGAGTGGCGGTGGTTCCACGACTTTGAACCTCTTGTTCAAATATCCAGAAATGTACAAAACAGGTATTGCAATTGCTCCGGTTGCCAATCAGTTGACCTATGACAATATCTATGAAGAGCGTTACATGGGTTTGCCTCAGGAAGACAAACAACCTTATATTGACGGTTCGCCTATCACGAATGCAAAAAACCTGAAAGGCAATCTGCTATTGATACACGGGACGGGGGACGACAACGTACACTATCAAAACTCCGAAATGCTCATTAATCAACTCATCAAAGATGATAAAGTATTTGAATTTATGTCATATCCAAACAGGACGCATTCCGTCAGCGAAGGAGAGGGAACGTCCGAACATCTTAGGACAATCTTCACGGAATATCTGAAGCGAAACTGTCCTCCGGGAGCACGATAGATTTGTATAACAAGTTGCAATACTTAATTTGTTATACAAACAGAGATTTTATTTAAGAATTTAGTCTTAAGTATAAATAAGCTATTTCTTATTAATATTTTGGCTACCGAAATGCTCACAATAGGCGATCCTTATTAATTTAACGAGATTGTAAATAAAAAACGCTTAAATTTATTCATTATTTATTTAAACTAATCAGTTATGAAAAAAATCTCTTTAATTGTCTGTATCTTGCTCTCTGTTTTTGCTTTTGCAAAATCTTCTAAATCTGGCCATGATGGATTTGTTACATCTGCACATATTGTAAATTCTTCAAGTGGATCTATCAATGTTTATGTTAATGGGGGAGCTGTGAGCGTTGCTGCTGGAATGAGTGGAGATATACTGTATTGTCCACCACTTCCTGGTATTTCGACAAATTCGGTTTATATAACAACTTCAGGCAGCTATGGAATCTCTTTTTCGGATTCTAAAGGAAATAGTGGTGGATCTGCTATGCCTGATTATGCTTACGAGTTTGAAGGCGATGGCTCTGTTACTATTAATGTCTGGGATGGAGTGCCTCACTAAGCCAATGAGAATATATTGAATCTTTATTTGTATATTATATATTAATTAACAGCATTAAATTATTTAATGTTCAATATATCGGAGTAGACGTCGTTGATGTCTGCTCCGATTTTTTTATAGTTGTATTGAGCAATAGCGTCTTCGCTTATTTTTTTTCGGTCGTATTGTTGGTAGTTTTTAACTAGGTATTTCATTTTTTCTGCTAGTTGGTTGACATTACCGGGTTCAATCAAGATGCCGTTTTCTTTAGTGATGATTTCCGGAACACCGCCGACGGCTGTACTGATAACAGGAAGCCCGCAGCAAAAGGATTCCAGCAATACGCAAGGTTGGTTTTCAGCACTACTAAACAATACAAATGCGTTTGCTTTTTGCAAATAATTAGCAACAGCATCGTTGGATATAGTGTCCACCAATTCGATGTTTGAATTCGATATTTTTGCTTTCAGGTTGTTGAGTTCGCCGATAACGACAAGTTTGGTAAATGTCAATTGCGCATTCACTTTTTCAAATGCTTCAATAATTACCTGTGGATTTTTAAGGTCAATTAGAGAAGATACGTGTATGAATGTAAACGAGTTTTCAGACACTAAATTCTTATAGTTGAATATATCGGTGTTGACAACATTGGCTATGGGTTTGTATTGGAGGTTTGGAACGATGGATTGCAGCGTATCGCCAAGCTGTTTGGATACGGGCAAGATGATAGTTGCGTTTTTGAGTATCTTCTTTACAAGAAATTTAAATAGAAAGGATTTTTTTCGAAAATCCGCTCCGTTGTTTTTGTGGTAAAGTGTCCAGTGCTCCGTTACGATATAAGGAATGCCGTATTTTCTCTTGAGCCACAATGCAACCAGACCATCCTTAAATGCAATGTGTACGTGGACTATATCGGGTAGTCCGTGTGCTGCAATATGCTGTTTTGCCAATCTTTTGTATTGGGAAAAATACTGCAATAGGGATAATAGTCTGTTGTGTATTTTGTCGTTTCTTTTCCGATACAAGACTATATGATAACGTAGTGACGGACTTTTTTCAATTAGCGTTTCTTCCGTTTCTTTTTTGCCCAATATAATTGGAGATGCAGGTGCAATATGAAAAACGTCAATATCTGCAAATGCAGATGTGGCAATAGCCTGACGTTCTATGAAATCACCATTCTGTTACTGTACTTTGTCGGGAAACCAGCTACAGAGCCACCATGTTTTAATCCTTTGTGTTCGGATTGCCATACATACAAAGATATACTTCGATGTATGAAATATGCATTCTGCTAAAAACGTTATTGTCCCAAAACAAGGAATTGCCTGTAAAATCGAAAGAATCATTTTTAACCAGATGCAGCGATTTCATATTGGATATGCTGCCGCCCTCGCAACATGACAAGGTTCTCGGTGCGAAGCGCTTTCATTTTTTTAAAGGAAAAACGTCCAATGACACAAAAGTATTGATACAATTGGTAGATGGGCGCACTTTTCAAGGAGGGCTAACGGACAGATTTAAAGGTATCGTTTCCGCATTTTGCGTAGCGCAAATCAAATGTAGGGCTTTCAAGATTAATTACACATCTCCTTTCAATTTATCGGATTATCTGAAACCCAATGAAATAGACTGGGTCATTGAGAAAAAATCAGACATTTCATCCAATTTTTTTCAAGCACGACTTTTCTTCTTTGAAAGAAATGATGGAAAAAAAGGAATTGAACGTATCCGAAAAGTAGGCAACATCTTGCAGATGCACTGCTATTGTAAAGGGGTGTTATATCAAATACTGACGAGAGGCGATGGGTCTCATTTTGATTGGGGAAAGGAATTTAAACGTCTTTTTACACCCACCACACAACTTCAATATCGGATTACAGACTGCAAAAACGATATTGGTGGAGCTTATGTTGCGGCGGTCTTTCGGTTTCAAAATCTATTGGGCGATTTTGAGGAATACCAATATAAGGAAGCCGATACTAAGCGAAAGGAAGCGTTAATCGCCGCTTGCAAAAAAGCCATCGACTCTTTGCAAAAACAAAATGGGGAATCGCGTGTGTTGGTTACAGCAGACAGCGTTCGATTCTTGGAAGAAATAAAGGATTTGCCGGGCGTATACGCATTCCCTGCAAAAGTCGCGCATATGGATTGGGCTGGTCGGCAAGCGTATGAAACCTATCTAAAATCGTTTCTTGACTTTTATTTGATAGCAGGAGCTACTAAAGTTTTTTCGGTTGGAACGTCTGAGATGTACAAATCCGATTTTCCAAAATATGCAGCAATGTTGGAAAACGTTCCGTTTGAAAGGATATTGATTAAAGAGTAAGTGTATTTACGCTTTCTGTTTCGGGTCGGTTGAGCCTTGTACGACGATGACTATCTCGCCTTTCACTGTTTTTTGTTCGAAATATGCGTAAACCTCCTGCAGGCTTCCCCGTTGCGTTTCTTCGAACATTTTTGATATTTCCCTACTGACACTACAAGGGCGGTCTGCACCGAAATAGTTCGCCATTTCTTTGAGTGTCTTTACGAGTCGGAGCGGGCTTTCGTAAAAAATCATTGTGCGTTCTTCCGTTGCCAGTTTGGTCAATAAAGTCATCCGCCCTTTTTTCACGGGGAGAAAACCCTCAAAACAAAAACGATGTATTGGGAGTCCGCTATTGACGAGTGCTGGGACAAATGCTGTAGCACCAGGAAGACATTCGACCTTGATGTTTTTCTTGACGCATTCGCGTACAATCAGAAATGCCGGGTCAGAAATACCGGGCGTGCCAGCATCGGTAATCAGCGCCATCGTTTTGCCCGCCAACATATCGTTAGTGAGATGGTCCAATACCTTATGCTCGTTGAACATATGGTAGGGGCTCAATGGCTTTTGGATATTGTAATGGTGCAAAAACTTGGAAGAAGTGCGCGTGTCTTCGCACAATATGACATCGACAGACTGCAATATTTCCAGGCTTCTCAGCGTGACGTCTTTCAGATTGCCGACAGGAGTGGGTACCAAATAGAGCATGGATTATGCTTCCACTTCGATTTCAAAATATTCCATTACCGGATTGGCCAATATCTTGGATGCGGCTTCTTCTGCAACCTTTTTTGCGTCCGCTTCGGTATCGGCATTCACTTGCAGTGTGATATGTTTTCCAATACGGACATCTCCAATACCCGTGATTCCAAGATTTTCGATTGCTCCCATCACCGCTTTCCCCTGCGGGTCTAGTAGTTCGGTAAGTGGCATTACTTTTATTTGTACAGTATAAGGCATAGTCTGTTTTTTAGTGGCACAAACCTAATATATATTAAGGCTAAAATCAAAAGTAAAAAGGAAAAAACGGCTTTTCAATTCTGTTATTTTTCCATTATTCTGTTAACTGTAGTTGTTTTGTAATGAGATTTTAGCCTCTTCTACTAGGTGTTCCTCAAACTTTTTACGTTGTTCTTCTCGATTTAATTCA
>JAATFC010000106.1 GCA_015655435.1 Chitinophagales bacterium
AGGTCAAATCGGCATAACGGAAACAAGCGAATTTGGAGGTGTCAAACAGGTATTGGAAGCTATCCAGGAAGAATTTCCCAATGTAAAATACGGCTATTACAACCCGCCGATGGAACGCATGATGGGCAATTATGACTTGGATTTTGCACATTATTAAAGACATTGAACCATTTTTTTGCTAGGTGCACAAATCCATTGTTTTCATTTTTCCCAAACAAAATAACAGTCACAAACGTATTGGGCTATATAGATGATTGCAGTTTAAACAAATCTTTCAATCCAATACAAAAACTCATGCACATGAAAAAGAACACAATATTGTTACTGGGACTTAGTTTGATGGCTTCCCTAGTAATTATTTCCTGTTCTTCCGGAAGCAAAGAAGTAATAGTTCCCCCGTCACCCACGGCATATCTAACGATTACTCGGAGTCCATGGACGATATCTTCAGTCTCATTTCTAAAAGTGAAAGACAGTACGGACAGCGTGAGCTATACTTCAGCAGACAAACTAGCTGGTTCCAGAGTTATGTTTGGAACGGATATGTACAACAATTTAGTCTACCAGTTTTCTGATAAAGCCAATACATCCTGGCTCGGACCAAACAATGATACTACATTACTTCGATATGGTTACGGAGCTTGGAGCTTTGACCAAAATTGGTACAATGCCTCAATCACCGACCTCAACGCGATTCCTACGGGTTTACTCTTTGTAGCAGTGGACAATAATGGAAATGCCAAAGGGGCAATTTACAGAGGTACAATCAATCAACTCGACAGTACGCATTTGCAATTCACATACAAGGATACGACTGTCGTGAACACATCGCAAAACACATATTACACTTTTATAAAAAAGGTCTCATTAATTCCGCTCGCGAACTAAAAGATTTTTTGTAAAAGAATAAGCCTCTCAAGAAACTTAAGAGGCTTATTCTTTTAATATATCTTATCTATGCAATCTTCTACAGTGCTTTTATTTCCATCACTTTATCCGAAAACTGCAGCATTTCGTCCTCTTTAAACATCGGCGCCAATACCTGCAAACCAAAAGGCATCCCATTGGAATGCTGGTACAACGGTAAAGAAATCGCCGGAATGCCAACCAAGTTCGCAAAAACTGTATAGATATCCGAAAGGTACATTTCTATTGGATCTTCCGATTTTTCACCAAAACGGAAAGCTGGAGCCGTCACTGTTGGCATAATCAACAAATCATATTGGGAAAAAATTTCTTTTGTTGCTTTTTTGAGGAGTTGCCTTACTTTCTGTGCCTTTGTAAAGTATGCATCAAAATAACCTGCGCTCAATACAAACGAACCGAGCATGATTCTTTTTTGTACTTCAATGCCAAATCCTTCCGAACGGGACTTTTTGTAAAAAGCGCTCAAGTCTACGTTTTTCTCTTTTGTGCGATGTCCATATCGGACGCCGTCAAAACGGGACAAATTACTGGAAGCCTCCGCTGTGGTCAATATGTAATAAGTCGGAACGATATAGTCCAGATAATCAAAATCAACCATTTCGATTTCGTGTCCTTCCGATTTTAGTTTTTCAATTGTATTGAATATGGAAGTTTTAATTTCCGCATCCAATATAGGATGCTCCAACGCCTGTCTGAAACAAGCGATTTTGTATTTTTTATCCGAATTTGATTTTATATTGGACACGTAAGATCCAACAGGTTCATTACTTACCGTACTGTCAAATTCGTCTTCGCCGGCGACCACTTCCAATACAAGTGCAGCATCTGCTACATTGTGGCCAAATATGCCAATCTGGTCAAACGAACTTGCATACGCAATCAAGCCGTATCTGGATACACGTCCATAGCTTGGTTTCAACCCGACAATACCACAAAAATCTGCTGGCTGACGCACTGAACCGCCCGTATCACTACCCAAGCTCACCATGCAAAGACCAGCCTGAACTGCAACAGCAGAACCACCGGAAGAACCGCCCGGCACACGCGTATTATCTTTAGCATTCAGCACTTTTCCGAAAGCGGAATTTTCGTTGCTGCTACCCATTGCAAATTCGTCACAGTTCTGACGACCAATCACGATAGCACCTTCTGCCAGCAAACGCTCAACGGCGGTAGCATTATATACCGCTTCGTAACCTTCCAATACCTTGGATGCGGCTGAGAGTTTGTGATTTTTGTATATAATGACATCTTTCAGTCCGATGACGACTCCATGTAGCTTGCCGATGGAGTTGGGATTTTCCTGACGCTGCTGGTCCAATTCAGCAGCTCGTTGCAATGCTTCAGCTCCATAGACTTCCAAAAAAGCATTCAGGTGTTGTGCGGATGAGATATTATCCAAAAAATATTGCACGGCCTCCTTACAAGTGGTGCGGCCGTGCAATAAATCTCTAAGATATTCCTCAATAGAAGAAAAACTAAACAAATCCTTATGGGTTTGAATCAATAAATTAGTTGGTTGTAGTTGTCGTGGTAGTTGTCACGCTACCGTCCTCGTTGGTAGTGACTACTTTTTTAACGTCTTTTTCCTTCGCTCCTTCTTCAATTTCGCGTCTTACGTTGTCTTTCGCGTCATTGAATTCGCGAATACCCTTACCTAAGCCACGCATAAATTCTGGAATTTTACGACCGCCAAAAAGTATCAATACTGCTAAAATTATCAGAATCCACTCTGATCCTCCGGGCATGCTCATAATAAAAAATTTAGAGTGCGAAAATAAAATATATTGTTCATATAAACTACAAAATATTAAGTGTACCAAATGTTAAAAATGCAGAATAGGCGAAGCCTTGCTGACTTCGCCTACAATATTTTGTCGGTAGTTGATAACCAATGAGCCTAGAATCTCTTTTCTTTGATTCTTGCTCTCTTACCACTACGTTCACGTAAATAGAACAATTTGGCACGACGTACTCTACCCACTTTGTTCACAACGATAGAATCAACGTTAGGTGAAGCGAATGGAAAAAGTCTTTCTACACCAATACCTTCAGAGATCTTACGAACTGTGAAAGTTGAGGTTCCCGCCTGACCCTGTATTTTGATTACATCGCCACGGAAGCTCTGGATACGTTCTTTACCGCCTTCAACAATTTTATAATTAACGGTGACATTGTCTCCCGCTTTAAACTTTGGAAATTCCTTGATGGAAGTCATCTGCTCGTGCACAAAATTAACTGCTACGCTCATTGCTAAAAAATTTAAGGACTGCAAAGGTAGGAGAAAAATTATAAAGTAAAAAACAAAAAATTATAAAATCCGAAGACCTAATAAAACTTCCTCTCTCCCAACCTTTGCCTATTGGAAATGAGGAAGCGTCCATTGTCAACCAAACACCAAATTATGCTTTCAGCTCCGCATAGTATTTGAAGAAATAGGGTATGGTTTCGATTCCTTTATAGAAATTTTTCAAGCCATATTTTTCGTTTGGACTATGCAGATTGTCGCTGTCCAACCCAAAACCCATCAATACCGTACTGATACCCAATACAGATTCAAACAAAGACGTAATCGGTATAGAACCGCCGCCTCTTAACGGAATTGGAGATTTGCCAAATGTCGTTTCGATTGCCTTTTGGGCTGCTTTGTATTCAATACTATCTATTGGCGTTACGTAAGGGTCGCCGCCGTGGTCAGGGGTTACTTTGATCGTAACGGATTTCGGTGCTTTTTTCTGCAAATAATGAATGACCATTTCCGTGATTTTTTCACTGGACTGATGCGGAACAAGACGGAAACTGATTTTTGCAAAAGCCTTGGATGGCAATACAGTTTTTGCGCCTTCTCCGGTAAATCCACCCCAAATACCGTTCACGTCCATTGTCGGGCGAGTGCCTGTGCGTTCCAAAGTCGTAAAACCTTTTTCGCCTTGCAATTCTGCCACACCTAAATCTTTTTTGTATTCCTCTTCGTTATAGTCCGCTTTGTTTATTTCAGCTCTTTCCGCATCGCCAAGTTCATCCACATCGTCATAGAATCCCGGAATCGTAATATGGTTGTTTTCATCGTGCATATCAGCAATCAATTTTGCCAATACATTGACAGGATTGCCAACGGCTCCGCCGTAAACACCACTGTGCAAGTCACGGTTTGGTCCGGTTATTTCCACTTGCAGATAAGAAAGACCACGTACACCAGCGTCGATGCTTGGATTTTCCAAACT
>JAATFC010000177.1 GCA_015655435.1 Chitinophagales bacterium
ATTCCGCCAAAGTTTTTGTTGTAAAATTTGGAGTTAAACACGTGTCCATCATATTTGTTGCGGTAGTCTTCCGCTCCCTTGTAAGAACCGTAGGCGTTGAAACTAAAACCATTTTTTGTACCACCGATTTCCCCATGGAAACCACGCAATGCCGAATTGGTTTGGTATTCGCCGAGAATATTTCCCTTGATTGTTCCTTCCGGAGCAGCCGTTTGGGATGTAATGTTGATGACTCCAGCCAAAGCGTCACTTCCGTACATCAGTGATGCCGGACCTTTTAGTACTTCGATTCTCTGCGTACTGTAATCATCTATTTCGATACCGTGCTCATCACCCCATTGCTGGCCTTCCTGACGCACTCCGTCATTGATGGTCAATACGCGATTGTAACCCAAGCCACGAATGAATGGTTTGGCAATGGCTGGGCCCGTCGAAAGAATGGAAACGCCGGGAACTTGCTTGGATAAGGCATCCATGATATTGGACGATGAGGTTGAGAAAATGTCTTTTTTAGTAATGATTTCCGCTGGTTGGGGATTTCGTCGTGTAGATATGGCTGATGCGACACCCGTCACAACGACTGCATTTTGTTCCAATACGGTTGGCGAGAGTCGATAATCCATTTGGACATTTTCTTTCAATACGATATTGGAAACCTGTGTGGCATAGCCCATAAAAGAAATAGTCACTACATAATTGCCCTGCTTGAGCTCAATGGAAAAATGTCCCAGCGAATCCGTCGTGATGGTTTTGCCCAGATCCTCAAATGCCAATGAGGCAAAAGGCAAAGGCGTATTGGTACTGGATTCTTTTACATTTCCGGAGAAAACGTACTTTTTTTCTTGGGCAAAAACAAAGGACGTTGAGATTAAAAGGGATAGGAGGAAGAGTCCGTGCTTGTACATGTGCGTTTAATTTTTTTAAACAATGTTGCAAAAATATACGATTGAAACAATGTTGCAAAAATAATCAACATATTTTTATGAAATAACAAATAATTAAAATTTAACTTCCTATGTCTAACTTTGTGTTTTCTAGGAATTAATGCAAAAGTTCTCTTTATATCTGACACTGTTCTCATTTGTTGGTCTGACGCATGTCTATGCACAGCACACAGACAACACACAGATGATTATTGCCAACCCTGCGGTTGGTGTCAGTAATGCCGTGGCATCGACGGCGGTTTTGCATCCTGTCGGAGCGCACGATTCGTTGAGGGCGATGACCTACGAAGATTCGGTAAGCGTTGGCTATATTGCTGTCAAGAAGATGGACAAGAGCTCAATCAGCTCTTTTTTTGATTTTCTGAAAAAAGGAAAAGACGCTAAAAAAATCCTATCCAAAAAAGCGTATTACAACCTTGCTATATTGGCAGCCCGTTACAAAAATTACCCGTTGGCATTGAAATATTTCTCCTACGCCAATGCTTTTGACGATCCAAATATGGCGGACAACAGATTCAAACTGGACGTTGACAGTTCGTTATTGGATTTTCCGATGCCATTGTTTGACAAGGATTCACTCATAGAACATCCGGAGAAATACGTTGTCGGTTCGGATACGTTGTTGATTAGTAATCGGGATAAAAAAATTGATTCTAAACCTGTTTCTTTCCGCAAATTAATAGCTCCTTTTAGGGACGATGAGGATGGTTTGGCTTATGGAATCGTGGTGCATCTCAAGCAACCCGAATTTGGAAAACGCAAACAGTTTGCATTGTTCAACAATGTCGGGCACATGTTTATTTCTTTGATTAAATACGAGCCTGACGGCAAATCGGTTTCCCGCACTTTTGGTTTTTACCCACAGAAAGACAATATTCTTTCGGCAACACCTATTTTCCCCGGCACTTCCTCCACGTTCAAAAACGACTCTCTGCACCTTTGGGACGAGTCTGTCGGGAAGTTTATCACGTACAAACAATTCAAACTCATCCTGCGTCTAGTACGCCAATATAGCCATAAACGCTACCATCTCAACAAAAACAACTGCACCGATTTCGGTCTGGTGGTCGCAGCCGTGGCCGGCATCAATATCAAGGAAACTAACGGAACCTGGCCTTTGGGCAAGGGAAACGACCCCGGTGATACCGGACAGAGCATATTGGAAGGAAAGTTGTCCGACGGTGATGCATCCGACAATTCCAGGCTGTTCATCGTAACCAACAACTAGGCTTGTTTTTCCTTATTTATATTAGCTCTTTCGTAGCAGATGTCAATTAATTTGTCAATCGTTTTAAGGATTCTTTCCCTGTCTGTTGGGACATCGATGTCCAGTCCGCAAAACAGGCTTCCATTTGATTTTGCATGGAGGACGAGATAATAAATGCTCGCTACAATGATGGCGGTAAGGGCGCGGAAATCAAGGTCGCTATTTATAAATGCAGGCTCAATAAATGCAAAAACTTTTTCTCCAAAATCTTCCCGAAGGTCTGCTTCTTTTCGGAGAATTTCCGAATACTGGCTTATCTCCCAGATGATGACTTTCTGCATTTCCTCGTGTTTTTCGAACTCGGAAAAATGGGTCTGCAGGATTTCCTTTATTAGTGATTTGGGGTCTTGTTCAAGTGTGGACGGAGGTTTGCGGTCCATGTCGCTGGAGAATACGCGCCAATAGTCCTTTTCCTTAATGAAGGTTTCAACAAGGTTGTCCAAGGTTCCAAAATGATAATAAATCATTTTTCCGCTGGTATTGGCTTTACGGGCAATGTTTCGTATGAAAAGTCCGGTGTATCCCTCGGTTCGAATGATATTGCCAACAGCCTTGAGTATATTACTTTTCGTCTGGTCGTATTGCTGTTTGCCATTTTCCTTCATAAGTACGACAGTATAGGTCATTAAAAATTAACGAGTGCGAGAATTCAACACTCGATGAAATTATTTATCTTTGGCAAAAATATGTTTTCAGATGATTGGCAAAAAACATTTTATTGTTTTGCGAAATCATGACAAATAGCAGCCAAAGCTAGCTTACCTGTGGCAAAGGTCAAATGAATGTTATAGATTAATCTATTAGAACAACATTCCATCCATATACTCGAAAGGTGTATGGATTTTTTGTGCGGTGAAATGTAGATTCCGGGCGATCATTAACTGCAATTCGGCGGATTCAATACTTTCGTATATGTATCATAAAGACAATTTTATTCCCGAAAATGATTAATCCATACGAAGAGCGGATTAATATTATTTTTTAGTGATGCAATAATTGTATTGATTTTTATAATAGTACACCATGTTTTTAGTAAAGTTGACTGTATTGATTGCCGTTATATGCTGTGTCGGATGTAATGACATCATTCCCGAAAAGCGGCAAACCGTAATTTGTTTGCAACGGTTTGAGGATTTTACTCATCAAGATGCCAAGTTTGTCTTTGAAAATGTAAGGAAAGTATATCCTCAAACAATACTAGATTCTGCAATTAAGTTACCTAGATTGGCTTTCGTAGAAGAGAGGAATCGTTACCGTCCTGACTCTTTGATTGATTTCTTAAAGGATAGAAAAGGAATGGATACAATTAGTGTTGGCTTGATAAATTCAGATATTTCGACAACCACTAGAAACGTTAAAGACTGGGGAGTTATGGGGCTTGGATATCAGCCGGGAAAATCATGTATTGTTTCTACGTTCCGATTAAAGAAAATGAATCGGAATGAGCAGTTGTTAAAAGTTGTGTGGCATGAGATAGGACATACGAGAGGACTTGCACATTGTATCGAACCGACTTGTTTAATGCGAGACGCGGAAGGCTACAATCACCTGGATGAGGAAACGGATTTCTGTAAGAAATGCAGGAAGATATTGGAGAAAAAAGGGCTGACACTCGTTCAAATACCTACCATAGAACAATAAGAAACTCATATCTCTTCTTTCTTAAATGCAAAAAGCTGTAGCACTCGTGCCACAGCTTTTTGCATTTAAGAAAAAATCCGATTATTTTTTCTTTTCGGGTTTCAATGTGGATGCCAGTTTTAAAGCTTGATAAGCGTTCACAATACCACCGGAAATAGACAGGTTTTCAAACGGAACTTGCGTATCGCCGCCAGGTATTTTGGTTGATTGGTTGGGTTTTACCACGGAGTTAACGAGCACGTATTTTACCTGTTCGGCTGAGAGTTTCGGATAGTAGGAACGAATCAAGGCCGCAACGCCGGCAACGACCGGCGATGCCATACTTGTACCATCGAGGTAGGCGTACTTATTGCTCTTTGGAACAGTGGAATAAATCCTCACTCCAGGTGCGAACACATCTACCGTTTTCTTACCATAGTTGCTAAAGCTGGCAGCCAATTGCCCTTCATTATTGCCTCCAATATGCGGGTTACCGCTTGCTCCGACGGTAACCAGGTTGCTAGCAACCTTACCTGGATAAAAAATCAATTCTCCATTAGGAAAACTTGGTACGCTATCGATATCATCGCCATCATTGCCTGCTGCGTGTACTAATAAAACGTCGTGCTGCTGTGCATATACAAACGCACTATCCACCCAATATTTCTAAGGTGAAAATGGTTTTCCGAAACTCATATTGATAACTTTCGCACCGTTGTCCACCGCATATCTAATTGCCAAAGCAATATCCTTGTCATACTCGTCTCCATCCGGAACGGCACGCACAGAAAGAATTTTTACATTGTCAGCTACGCCGTCTATACCAATACCATTGTTGCGCGTCGCCGCAATAATTCCCGAAACGTGCGTGCCATGCATCGGATCGCCACCATATATGTCACCGTTGCCGTAAGAACGGTCTTTGAAATCGTCGTAGCTGTCCTGAACCACTTCTTGTCGGTAAGGAGTTGGTGCTTTTTGGCGTGCAGTGGTTGCTTTTTGGTATTTGTCGCGTTCTTCTTTCATTCCAGAGAGAAACTCTGTATTGCTCATGCTGCCTTCCAGATTAGGAAATATCTGATGAACGGCTTGAAAAACATATTTGGCCCGGATGTAATTATTGTTAGTGCTGGAATATTGGCTGACTGAGTCAAAAGTAAATTCTTTCTTTCCTAAAGCAGTCTGCATGATTGTATCAGCCTTGAAAAAATTGTCATAAATGTCGGCGAAAAAAACTGCTTTTTGCTCGTCTTCTTTCGCTTTTGCAGGGTCGGCTACTTCATCTGCTGCACGTTTCCAGGAGAGGTATTCGTACTTGTCGAGTTTGGATAAAGTGTTGACGTCAATTGTTTTGCCGGCAAAACGTTCTTTGTACTTATAATAAACTCGGTATTTTTCCTCTGCTTCTTTGTCGACATTTTTTCCGTTGGCATTACCCAAAAAATTCCATCCGTGGATATCGTCAACATATCCGTTCTTGTCGTCGTCTTTTTTGTTTCCGGCAATTTCTTTCGGGTTGGTCCACAGTACGGATTTCAAATCCTCATGCGTCGTGTCGATGCCGCCGTCGATAACAGCTACAATGATGGGTGTTGATTTTTTGTTTTGTAAAAAACCGTAAGCTTTTTTCAAACTGATACCGTAAACTGAATCCGTCTCAAAATCCTGCTGATACCATGTTTTGTTATCTACCTTTTGTGCAAATGCAGGACTGCAAAATGCAAACGCAACGATTGCTGCCGTAATCTTTCTATGCCCCATGTTTCTTCTTTCTTTATTCTTCCAAAAAAATCAAAATTATATCGAAAATCCATATTGGACTGATAATCAATGCCAATATTAACTTAATGTTCCGCCAACGCCAATATGGTTTCCCATTCTTCGTCTGTTACTTTTCCAACGGAAAGCCGTTGCAAGCGCACCAAATCCATGTTTTGCAAATCGCTATGCATTTTGATAACCTCCAGGGAGACAGGATGTTTTAGTTTTTTGACCGGTTTGAGATCGACAACAACCCAGTTCGGGTCAGTCGTGGTCGGGTCTTGATAGGCTTCTTTTATGACTTTGGCAATGCCCACAATTTCTTTTCCCTCATTGCTGTGGTAGAAAAAAACTTCATCCCCTTTTTTCATGTCGCGAAGATTGTTGCGCGCGCCATAATTACGGACTCCGTCCCAAAAAGTTGATTTGTCCTTGACAAATTGATCCCAGCTATATTTGAACGGTTCTGATTTTACTAACCAATGCATTTTTCTGATTTGAAAATTTGGTGATTTGAAAATTTGAAAATGAAGTTCGAATACCCTAAAGTTTGAAGACTTGAATTGTCAAACATTATTCATTATTAACTATTCATCATTCACTATCCATTGACTTTTCTGTTGTACTCAATCATTTTTAATGCAGTAATAGCGGCTTCTTCACCTTTGTGCCCGTCTTTACCGCCTGCACGGTCCAATACTTGTTGTTCATTCTCAACGGTCAATACGCCGAAAATGGTAGGAACGTCCAATGTCATATTGAGGTCCAATACGCCTTCGCTGACGATTTTGCATACGTAATCAAAATGTGGTGTTTCCCCACGAATCACGATGCCGAAGACGATATATGCATCCGGTTTACGTTGCGAGCCACGACTCCAGGTCTTGACAGCAAATGGAAGTTCCACTGCACCAGGGACAGTTTCGGTCTGGAAAGCAATATGATTTTCTTTCAAAATTTTTTCACAGCCTGAAACGAGCATGTCAATCAGCGCTGCGTTCCAATCTGTCTTCAAAATAACTACAAAGGCATCCTCCAATTGAGGGATGCCTTTGTTTAAAACGTTATTGCCTTGTGTGGACATATAATCATTTATTTATTTAGCACTCAGGTCATTTGGCTCGATGCTTAGACGGTAGATGTATTTGTCAGCCTGCGCGCCTCTTGCTGTATTGGGAAATTTTTCTTTGACACTTTTGTAAAGGTCGACGGCTTCTTTTGACTTACCGCCGATTTCGCTCAATAGAGCTGCACGGAAAAGGTATTCGGATGCATTTGCCTGATCGTCCTCAAATGTAGCGGATGCCTTTTTGTAGGAATCGATGGCTTTGTCGTTTTGTTTTAATTCGCTGTAAGCGTCACCCAATGCACCCAAAGCCTGCATTTGTATTGGTTTGGATTCGGTAGAGAAATCATTCAACTGCTTAACGGCGTTGTTGAAATCTCCCGTTTGCAAATAACAGATACCAGCGTAATAATGTGCCAGCTTGCCTGTTTTAGTTCCGTCATAGCTTTTGATAATGCTTAAAAAACCTTTGTTAGCACCATTGCCGTTCAATGCTAAACGAAAAGAGTCCGCTGCAAAATATTGTTGGGCAACGGCAATCGCTCCCTGCGCTTTGGTTTCTTTAGGTTTTACAATCCAGTTCTGATAGCCAAACCAACCGACTATAATCAGTATCAGTATGATTGCGATGGTAGCCAGCGGTTTGATATAGGAGTTGAGGTCTTTTTGTGCAGTTCTTGCACTTGCCATCTCTTCTTTTCTTTCTAGTTTGCTTTCTTGGGACATTGAAAATTCTTGTTTAAAAAATAATTGGGAAACAAAAGTACCCATTCATGATTGAGTGGGTACTTTTAATATTGATTTTTTTGTAAAAAATTAATCTTTAATAAAAGGATAGTTCTGGTCGACATACACATCCTTGTATAGTTCGTCCAGTTCCGGGAACGGACTTTCTTCAGCAAACTGTACACATTCCGCCACTTGTTGGGCTATGTTGTCGTCTATCGCTTTCAGTTCTTCGTCCGTTGCGTATTTCTTTTCCTTAATAACGCCCAATACTTCCAATATAGGGTCTTGCGCTTTGTAGGATTCTACTTCTTCCTTCGTGCGGTATTTGCTAGGGTCGGAGATGGAATGGCCTTTGTAACGATAAGTCTGGATTTCCAATAGAGTAGGACCGTCTCCTTCGCGTGCACGTTTAGCTGCTCTTGCGATAGCCTCGTGTACGTCTTCTGGTTTCATACCATTGACCTGGTCGGCCGGCATTTCGTAAGCATCTGCCAATTTGTAAATATCGATAACGTTGGAAGAACGGCGAACCGCAGTTCCCATTGCGTAATGGTTGTTTTCGCAGATATAGATAATTGGAAGATTCCACAACATCGCCAAGTTGAAGCTTTCGTGCAGAATTCCCTGACGAGCAGCTCCGTCGCCAAAGAAACACAAAACTACGTTGTCCGTACCTCTGTACTGTTCTGCAAATGCGATACCAGTACCGACACCAATCTGTGCGCCTACGATACCGTGACCGCCGAAGAAATAATGTTCCTTACTGAAGAAGTGCATACTTCCGCCTTTTCCTTTGGCACAACCGGTAGCTTTACCATATAACTCTGCCATTGCGGCGTTAAGACTGATTCCTTTGGCAATACCCAATCCGTGATCACGATAGGATGTGATATAAGGGTCTTCCTGTTTGGTCGCGGAGATACATCCTGCAGCAATCGCTTCTTGTCCTACATAAGAGTGGAAAAACCCGCGGATTTTGCCAGCCATCTTGTACATCTCCTCTGCCTTCAGCTCAAACTGACGAATCGTTTGCATCAATTCGTACCATTCCAAATACTGTTCTTTCGTGAAATTGGTATTTACTGCCACTTTAAAAAAATTTGGGCAAATATAAAGGAAAATAAGAAGTTCTTTTCGTATTGGGCGGATTTTCGTAATGTGTTTGCAATTGGTGGAGAAAAGTAACTCGAAAAAGCAGAAGATATGTATTCCATGCCTGAGGTTATCGATTATAATTTCCCAAAATCGTAAATACCTTACAGCCTTCCTCGTTTACATTTGTCCATATTAACGAAGAATCATTGGGTCGCGCTGGTACGTTGTTAACCGAAATCGTAAACACCTAAAGTTATAAGCCATTTTAAGATGGTTACGGACGTATTGTTATTGCCAAAACCGATGGTTGCTTTATTCAATTATCAACAAAAAAACATATCATGAAACTGACAAAGGTTTTATTTACATTCGGCTTGCTGATGTCTATGCAATCCGCTTTTGCCCATGCACTTTGGTTTAAAACAGATTCGAAAGGCGCAAAAGGTACACAACACGATATTCAAGTTTATTTTGCCGAACCTGGCGAAAAATGGGAATCATTGGATGGCGATGAATGGAAAATGGTGAAGGGCTTTGAACTGTGGGTTGTTAGTCCGAAAGGCGAAAAAACGCTTTTGACATGCACTCCCGACAAAGACCATTACAAAGCAAACTTTACCCCGAACGAGGACGGTCGTTACGTTGTGGTATTGAAGCATGAGAAAATAGGTGTTTTGAGTTTTGGGAAAGGAGATCCTTTTGTACCGTTCTTTTATGCTACAGCAACAGTAGATGTGGGCGCAACCGCTGACAAAAATATAGCACTTTCCAGTGCAGATTTCTTACCTATGAGCATTATTTCCGCACTTACTGTAAATTCTCAAAAAGTAGGTTTGCAAATAACGGCACCTAATGGCTTGGCATACAAAGTGTCGGTAATAACGCCAGCAGGAAAGAAGAATGACCTGCCTAACGGAACAGTTGAATTTGATGCTATAGAAGCAGGACTTTATCAAATAGAAGTTTCTGCTATGGATAGCAAAGCCGGTGAATTTGGAGGTAAACAATATAAAAAAGCTTATCACATAGCGAC
>JAATFC010000298.1 GCA_015655435.1 Chitinophagales bacterium
GAGATTTCTCGCTCGTGCCTCACTCGAAATGACGCTGTTTTTTGAAAAAGTATGCTAAAATTCTAACGTCATTTCGACCATCGGGAGAAATCTCTCACATTTTCTCAAGTTTTATTGTCTAAATGCACAACGGATTATCAATACAAAAAGCGATTATAGCTTCAACTATGATCGCTTTTTGTATTGATATTCATTCTTAATTATTCCTTAGAAAATTTCCCTCACCACATTTTTTATAGTCTGCGGTTTTCCTAAAGTATAGTAGTGCAATACGGGAACGCCAAACGCTTGCAGCTCCTTGCTTTGCTGGATGAGCCATTCCGTTCCGACCTTTTCCGCGTCCAAGTCATTCTCAGTTTGGTTGATGGCGTCTGCAAGGTCTTTGGGTATTTCGACGTTGAATATTTTAGGTAAAATAGACAATTGTTTTTTTCGGGTAAGTGGTTTTAGTCCCGGAATGATGGGAACGTTAATCCCAAGCTCACGACAACTTTTCACAAAATCGAAAAACTTCTGATTGTCGAAAAACATTTGCGTCATGATATAGTCTGCACCTGCATCGACTTTTGCTTTCAGGAATGACAAATCACTTTGCATACTCGTTGCTTCGAAATGCATTTCAGGATAGCCTGCAACACCAATACAAAAATCTGTTGCAATGCCGTCCGTAATGTCGTCATTTTCCAGATAAATTCCTTTGTTGAGATTGGCTACTTGCTTCACTAAATCCAATGCATATCGATGTCCGTTCGGTTCTGGTATGAAGATTCCTTCACTTTTTGCAGCATCACCCCTCAATGCCAATATGTTGTCAATGCCTAGGAAATTAAGGTCTATCAAGGCATCTTCTGTATCGTTTTTGGAAAAACCGCCGCAGATGATATGTGGTGTCGTGTCTACGGCATAGTGCGTTTTCAATGCAGCGCAGATACCAACAGTGCCGGGACGCTTACGTATCTTGCTTTTTTCTATCGAACCGTCTGTTCTTTTTTTGAAAACGGCTTCCGTCCTATGATATGTGACGTTAATCCATGAAGGTTTGAACTCCATCAATGGGTCTAGGTGATTGTATATCGACCCGATGTCTTTTCCTTTCAGAGGAGGTAAAATCTCATAAGAAAGAAGCGTGCCTGTTGCGTTCTTGATATGTTCCGTAATCTTCATGTTGTGTCGTGCTAAAGTGATGCAAGATAATTGATAATTGACAGTTGACAATGGACTATTGCCAACGTCAATATAGAAAAAAGGGCTGTCCTGAAAAGGACGGCCCGTGTTCACCAAAACCAACTGTAAAAAGTTATAACCGCCTAGCCAATAATTACCAATACTTGTTGCTGAGCAACTTGGATAATTGGATTTTTGCCAGACAGGCTTGGTATTCATATTGTAGTTTCGCAAACTGTGCTTTTTGCACATTGGTGCTTGCGTTTGTAATTTCTAAGTTTGTGCCGACTCCGTTGATAAAACGTGTGGTTGCCAGTTTTTCGGCTTCCACCGCTTCCGCAATTTGGGAAGTCGTGCGACCGACTTGATTCTGACTTGTGTGAAGGTCGATAAATGCTTGTCTGATGTCTCTTTTGTAATCATTTTCCAAAGAGGTAATGGCCAATTCAGACTGTTTTTTTCTGCTTTCATCCAACGTAAGTTGCTTTCTCAATTTGTCTCCATTGTATATTGGGACATTTAGTGATATGCCTGCTTGATAGTTGTAGCGCATCTCCTGTACATTGGGAACATAACCGTTTTTGAAACCTGTCGAACCATGCAATGTCACGGAAGGACGCATGGACAATTTGGAAACATTAATTGCAGCATCGCTTTGTGCGACTTTGTCTTTTGCCAATGTAAAATCGGGATTGTTATTTTCCGCATCCAAAAACGCTTGCTCCTCATTCGTAAGCAGAAGTTCGAAATCAAAGCTTTGTGCCTCAATCCTAGTTGGATTTCCGGTAGTGTAAGCTAACAAACTATACTGTTTTTCCAGTGCGTTTTTCAGGTTTTCGCGCGTATTGGATTCGTTGTCGATATTGGCTTGGATATTTAATACGTCGTTTTTGATTGCATCACCGTACTTGAGTTTGCTGCTGACAATATTTTTGTTGTATTGCAGGTAGCTGATGACCGATTCCTCTATTTCAATAGCTTTTTTATAGTAAACGATGTTGTAATAGATATTGGCAATCTGGAAAGCCAATTGATTTTTCAGGTAATCAATATTGTGATTTGCGATTTGCAAACCAGTTTTCGCTTGGTCTACATTGGCTTTAATTTTTCCAAAATCAAACAAAACATAAGATGCTTCAATACCCGCATTTCCTGCATGAACCGGTGCAAATTGAAAAGAAACATTTTCCCCATCAATAGGCAATGACAGTGAGATTTTTGGACGTATATAAGTATAGTCTGCAACTCCGTTGACGACCAGCGTATTACTATTGGCGAGATCTACCTGGTTTTGCGCAACGATGGTATTGTTTTGTGCCTCGTTGAGTTTAGGAAAATAACCGAACGACTGGTTAATCAAACTTTTGAGTGCTTGACTATTATCCGACTGTGCGGCAATCTGATTGATGCTTGCTAGCAAAAAAATGTATAAAAAAACACGTTTCATCTTCAAATTATATTAATGGGCGGACAACGAAACATCGTCTGAAGTTTTTTCTTGCTGTCCCTTTTTTCTTTTTAGGAAAAATATCAAAGGAATCACACAGATAAAGAACAGTGCGATTACCCTAAAAGTATCCATGTATGCCAAATAATAAGCTTGTTTGTCTACGGATAAGTCTATGACTTTGTAAGCTCTCTGCAATGCACTAGCCGCGTCGGAACCCTTACTGACAAAGGCTTGCGTATATTGATGTACACGATCCATGAAAGTAGGAGAGTCTGCAGGTATATTGGACAAAATGTCACTGCGGTGCTGCATATATTCTTGACGGATATAGATGTTCGCAACGGCAATACCAAAAGCTCCTCCTAGTTGCCGGATCATGTTGTTAAGTGCAATTCCCGAGGCATAGTCTTTCGGTGATAATCCAACGACAGCTTGGTTTATCAATGGTAGATTAATAAACGCCATACCAAAAGCACGTAATGCCAGCGGAATAAAGAAATCCCAAATATTCAGGTCTGGCCCTAGTTTGGATGTCTGCCAACAGTATGCTGCAAAAAACAGGAATCCGGCCAGAACAAATGGCTGTGCTGGAGCTCCTTTACTCATGAGTTTACCCACAACGGGCATCAACATTACACCCAAAAGCGTTGGAGCCAATAGTGCAAGCCCTGTATAGTATGCCGTAAAACCAACTACGCGTTGCGCAAAAACCGGATAGACAAATACGGACGTAAACAATCCAAATCCGCTGACGAATGTCAGCATCGTCGTAAGTGAAAGATTCTTGTTGCCCAATACTTTGAGGTTGACGGCAGGTTTTTTCTTCATGGTAAGTTGCCGCCATACAAATCCTACAAGTCCAATTGCTGCGATGACCGAACAGAGACGGATAGATGGACTACTGAACCAGTCTTCCGTTTCGCCTCGTTCCAGTACATATTGGAGACAACCAATACCCGCAGCCAACAATCCGATACCGGGATAGTCGATGTAGATATTTTTTTTGTTTTTGCCTTCGTTTGCTTCTTTTTCGATAAAGAAAAATGTCAGTATGGATGCGATGATACCTATTGGGATATTGATCATGAATATCTCGGGCCAACTACCGTTTTCGATAATGTACCCTCCCAAAGTAGGTCCAAGCGTCGGTCCCAGTACGAGCCCCATCCCAAATATACCTGCTGCAACTGGTTGGTCTTTTTTCTCGAATGCACCGAACAATATAGCCTGCGAAGTGGACAACAATGCTCCACCGCCTACACCTTGTACAAAACGCCAAATTACTATTTCAACGAGGCTGCTCGATTCGGCGCACATATACGAGGCTATCGTAAATATGATCATTGATACCAGATAATAGTTTTTCCGACCGAAATATTCTGCCAAAAAACCTGTTAGTGGAATGATGATGACATTCGCAATCGCATACGAAGTGATTACCCAGCTTACGTCCTCGATACTCACGCCAAGGCTTCCCGCCATATCTGTGAGTGCCACGTTGACAATCGACGTGTCAATCAGCTCCATGACCGCTGCCGTGATAGTCGTAATGACTATAATAAATTTACTAAAACCCTTAGCTGGCATATCAATTAATTGGTAGGAACTATAATGTATGCGGACAAACCATTTCTGAGAATGTCTTTGTGCTTGTTGATATTTTGTATGTCAATTTTAACCGGGATTCTTTGTGTTACTTTTACAAAGTTGCCACTGGCATTGTCGGGAGGCAACAATGAAAACTGTGCTCCAGTTGCAAGGCTCACACTGGCAACAGAACCTTCTATTTTTTGTCCCGGATAAGCGTCAAGCTCAATCTCAACAGGCATTCCCGGACGGAAAGTCCTAATCTGAGTTTCCTTGAAATTGGCAATCACCCAAAATGTAGAATCATTCACAACAGAAAAAAGCGGTGTTCCTGCCTGAATCATCTGTCCAGCGGTCACGTTGTTTTTTCCTAGCTTTCCGGTAACGGGAGAGTATATTTTTGTATAGGAAATTTTGAGTTTCTGTTGGTCAATTTTTGCTTGTTGCGCCTTGATGGCGGCTTCCGCTTTAGCAATAGTTGCCGCTTGTATATTGACGCGTGATCTTACTGCTTGCAGGTCGCCTGTATTGTTGTGTTTTTGCTGTTGCAATCCTTCCAATACATAACGGCTATCATCTAATTGTTTCTTAGTGATTGCCTGTTCATTGTAAAGGTTTTGATTTCTCTGAAAATCTTCTTCAGCCTGCTTGATTTTAACGTCCGTCAGGTCGATATTGCCTTTGCTTGGCGCGATGGACACTTGCGCATTGTTCAATCCGGCTTTAGCGTTTTGAAGGTCGGCCTCGGATGCTTGCAGGGATGCTTCCATCTCTTTTAGTTCCGTCGTAAGGTCTGCGTCGTCGATGACGGCAACCAATTGCCCGGACTTTACACTATCGTAGTCTTTTACATAGATTTCTTTGAGATAACCGGATACGCGTGGCAGTATAGGAGTTATCTGCGTGGATACCTGTGCATCATCGGTTGTCTCGTGATGTAGGGCAAAAGATATTTTCTTCCATGCAAAGAAAATGATAGCAATGGCCAATACTGCCATTATAACCCATCTAATGGGTGATTTCTTTTTACTTGTTGGTTCAGTTGTTTCTTGCGTTTCCATTCTGAGTTCTTGTTAGGAAATGTTTGTTTTTATTATGTGTGTATTTTTCGTCAACTATTTTACGAGGTAATGTGCCATTAAGTCTTTGAGATAAGTGACTAGTCGCGTCTTGAGTTCCGGGCTAAAAGGGCTGCTTTCGTCACTGTCAATATCCAGGATAATCTTACATATCGCACTGGAAAGAAAAAGCTGGTTTAGCGTGCCATAGAGAGCGCATAGTGTCAATTCCACATCTACATCCCTAAATTCGCCGCTGTCGATACCTCCTTTAATAATAGACTTCGTGAGTCCTTTACTATTGGTGATAATCTGCAAAATGTTTTTGCTGACCTCGCTACGGTGATTCAGCATTATCTCGTGGTGGATGAGTTTGTGAAAATTTCTGTTTTTAAGTAATTTGGTTACTTGCAGGTCTATCAAAAGGAATACTTTGTCCAGATAGGAAATATCGGTGCGTGACGCTATTTCAGTAAGACTTGTCTGCATGTATTCCGAATGATACTTCACGATGTCCAGAAAGAGCTTTTCCTTAGAACCAAAGTAATAGTTGATCATTGCAATGTTGACCTTGGCGGCAGATGCAAGCTCACGTATGGACGCACCTTCGAAACCTTTGTTCGCAAAGACCTCTGTGGCGGCATCCAGAATCTGGATTTTTTTGCAATTTTTAGATAAATCGCTGTTCATATTGAATGCGAAATTAAACAATTGTTTGAATTAAACAAGTGTTTAATTTCATTTTAATAAATCCTTACACTGCTATTGTATCTTTGTCCTTTGTAAAGGGAGATAAAACAATGCAAGTAACATTAGAACCGCTGAGTATCCAGCGGTATGAAGAACTGAGAGATGCGATGATAGATGCCTATGACGGCATGGGAAGTGTATGGGAAAAAACGAAAATCAGCCGACTGCTGAGCATTTTCCCCGAAGGGCAATTGTGTATATTGGTAGACAACAAAGTTGCCGCTGTGGCATTGTCGATTGTAGTCCAATATGACCTGTTTGGCAACAACCATACTTACAGTGAAATCACCGGAAACGAAACATTCAACACACATATTGA
>JAATFC010000383.1 GCA_015655435.1 Chitinophagales bacterium
ACAGTCATCAACCCCAACCAAAAATTCTTTTTAGTGGGTCAAGATGAAGATTCGATACATGTTGCCATAGCCAAACTATCAAAAATTGGTTACGAAACGCATCTGAATGGTGCTTTTACGTTTGACATCCCCAATAAGATACCTTTATTTCTCGATGGAAAGAAGTTCATTTTACCTGACCAACAACAGTATACTATTATTGATGTAAGAAATGCGAATGAATTTAACGAGAAAAAATTGATATCCTCTTCCGTCAATATTCCGTTACCCGATTTAGCTAAAGGAAAAATCCAATTTCCCAAAAGCAAACCAATAGTTGTACATTGTGCTTCGGGGTACAGATCTGCCATTGCGGCCAGTATTCTCAGAAATGAATATCCTGATTTACAGATTTTGGATCTTGGAGAGGAAATAACCAATATACAAGAAGCTTCAACCAAATAACAAAAAAAGTAAGAAACAATGTCTCAGGAATATGATGCTATTGTTATAGGTAGCGGTCCTAATGGTTTTGCTGCGGCCATTGCCTTGCAAAAAAAGGGACTATCTGTTTTGCTTATAGAAGGAGAGCAAAGTATCGGTGGAGGGATGCGTACAAAAGAACTATTTGGACCAGGCAATTGTTCGGATATCTGTTCTGCTATTCATCCCATGGCTGCGGGATCTCCTTTTTTTCAAAGTCTCTCACTAGAAAATTTCGGGTTGGAATACATTCATCCAGAAATCCTGGCAGCTCATCCTTTTGATGATGGAACCGCCGCCCTTCTCAAAAAATCCTTGGAGGAAACCGCATCATCTTTAGGACAAGACGAAACAATTTACAAGAATATATTTTCAAGCCTCATCAAGGATTGGCCTGTTATTTCCAAGGATGTTTTAGGTCCATTACATTGGCCTGCGAAACCTTCCAAGTTTTTGAAGTTTGGCGTGAATGCACTTTTGCCTGCTTCATTGTTTACCAAGAAATTTGCAACTGAAAAAGCCAAAGGACTTTGGGCAGGAATGGCAGCGCACTCACTATTACCTTTAAACAAACTAACAACGTCTGCAATAGGACTTGTTTTGATGGCAAATGGCCATATTGGTGGTTGGCCGATTCCGAAAGGAGGTTCGCAATCTCTTGCCAATGCACTAGCAAGCCTTTTCACATCTATTGGAGGAAAAATAGAAGCTGGGCATTATGTCAATGATATCAGCGAACTTCCAAGTTCTAAAGTTGTTTTGTTTGACACATCACCTAAAATGCTTGTCAATATTGCGGGGAACGATTTGCCAGAATCCTATAAAAGAAAAATTGAGAAGTTTAGATACGGTGCTGGTGTTTTTAAAATGGACTGGTTGTTGCGAGAACCAATACCTTTTGTTTCAGAAAATAGTGGAAAAGCGGGAACCGTTCATCTTGGAGGCTCTTTCCGAGAAATAAGTCAATCAGAATATGATGTTGCAAAAGGAAAAATAAGTGAAAAACCATTTGTACTATTGGCACAACAAAGCCTATTTGACAAGGAAAGAGTTACAGACGGAAATCAAATAGTCTGGGGATATTGTCACGTTCCTAACGGATCAACAGTCGACTGTACTGCAATAATAGAAAATCAGATTGAAAGATTTGCGCCAGGATTTAGAGATTTGATAATTGACCGTCACAGTTTCAATACACAACAAATACAGTCTTACAATCCGAACTATATTGGTGGTGATATTAACGGAGGCATGTTGGACATCACACAGCTCTATTCGCGCCCTATCCTACAATCGTCTCCGTACCGTACTCCAAATAAAAGACTTTATTTATGTTCTGCATCTACACCTCCAGGAGGTGGTGTGCATGGCATGTCTGGTTACTATGCAGCGAAAAGAGTATTGAAAGACCATTGGAATATAGAATTAGAACTCTAACATCAAACACCTTAATACCTATATTTATTTTTCCAACTTTTGCTATTTTTTTCAAAAGGAAAGCTACTTTGTCTTTTATATATTTCATTCATGAATCAACAACATTGCTTGGGTTTAGCTTATTTGTGGATGCACAACAACTAATTAATAAGGATTAGGTGGTTTTAATTTGGGTAAAATCGCAAATATTGCATCTTCCGCAGGAGGTGCAATTGTAGGACTAGGAGGTCAAACCGCATCCATTGGAACAATGACCACTGGAATAAAAGTCATGCAAACCGCAGGAACTGCTGCAAGTGTGGGATTTACTGTAGATGCTATCAATGCGATGAACATTTCTGATCAAGCCAAATCGATTGTTGGCAAGAAAATGCGTATCCTAAAATTCAAGAAAGAAGGAAACGAAAAACGAGGTGAGCATTTTTACGCAATTGTTGCTGGGGAAGGAAAGCACGATTACAAAATTGAAATTGAGCCAGCAATAACGAGTGGAGAAGTATTGATATTGAAGAAATAAAGAAAGTCGACTTGTGAAATTAGTGTCCCAATTTTTATAAAATATTCGGGAAACGCTATTAACTAGCCTTATATGATCCAGCATTACTTTCTTACAAATTCATATTTGGTTTTAAGGTTTTTAGATTCGTGATATCTATCAAAATCATAAAAACTCAAGAATGCTGACAATCCAATGAAAAGAAAAAAAGACAACTAACCATTGCCAATTTTTGAAGGGGCGAAAGTTGTTTGACGATTTGGTTAGGAGATAAGAACCTTTGAATTTGTTCGAATTCTTCTAGTTTTTCTTCAAATTTCAAAATTGGAGTGTAGTCTATTTTGGGAAGTGTATTGTATTTATTGAGTAAGCACTTCAATATCACTATAAATGATTCTCATCACAAAGCTTTTTAAGACTCATAAAAAGAATTAATTTACTATATTGTAAACTTTTGAAACGATTATTCATGAAGGAGATATTGTCATATATCGCCATGTTGCACACTAGGCAATTTCCCATTAGGCTAATGTAACGTTTACGTAAATCCTTAGTAATAATTTATTCTAAGGATAATCAAATATGTTGTTATATTCTTATTCCTCAGGTTCTGTATATATTTTTATACATTAGTATTTCAAAATTAATTATGATTTTAGAATATCAAAAACTTAAACAATATATCCAAAAATTTTCACCTGTGACAGAAGAGGAACAACAACAATTTGTGGATGCATTTGAGCGTACCAAAATCAAAAAGAGACAATTTATTTTTCAGCCAGGATTTGTTGCAAAGCACCGTCATTATGTGCTGAAAGGAGCTTTTCGTACTTATGTAGTAGGTGAACACGGGCAAGACCAAACAATCGCTTTTGCAATCCCTGACTGGTGGATTACTGAGTACAACAGTTACATCAATCAACAACCAGCAACGCTTTTTGTGATGGCGCTG
>JAATFC010000140.1 GCA_015655435.1 Chitinophagales bacterium
CATATCATCAGCTAGACAAGCGCCGGCTTCAATTTTAGACAGCAATACCAACCATTCAAATCCTTTTTGCTGATATGGACGAAGAGTAGTTTGTATCGTTTTCGGTATGGGGATTTGTAAACTATCGTTTTGCCAGTTCAGCCATTGTTGACGCCAATTGTCAGGCAGCGTCTGCGTAAGTATTGCATCCGTATTCCCCTCGCTTGCTTGCCCGAACAAAATCCATGGTGGCAAAGCCATTCTATTTTTGTAAATGACAGCATGCTTGAAAAGCAATGCATATTGGGCGATCCATTCATCCGAAAAGAAAGCAATGCTATCGTCTTTCAGAAGTACGTTTCGCTGACTATTGAGCAGCATTTTTTGGATGGACAATATGGGAACTTCCTCGTCGCCGAAACTCACTTTTACGTGAAGTTCTATGGATGTGGGTGTCTGTTTTTGGATTTCTATTTGAGTAGCGGCATCGAAAGGAGAGTAGCGGAAATGTTGCAACATATCCAAACCTGCAACCTCTACGTTTTGGTTGAGCAGTTCACGAAAAGTCTTGATGAACCACTGCTTTTTTCTGGCATTGGCAAAAGAAAGAAAGTAAAAACCGCGCGATGCCTGTGCCGGAAAATCGGCGTGTAATCCTTGTATATATTGGACAAAATCTTTTTCCGCATCTTGGTTTCGATAGATAATATATTGGACACCTTTCTGTGTTTTTTGCTCTTTTTCTTTCCATTCACCATCGACTATAAATCCATCATAGTTCCATCGTGGCGTCAACATCAGAAAACTATTGCTCAATTCCGTGAACAAAATACTGCATTCCGGTTGCTGCTTGATTTCATTGACATTGAATAGTCCGTTACGGTTGACTGCATGGTTTTCTTCTAGTTTGGTCAATATCTTTTCCGAAAAAAGTTCGGGTTCTGTTGCGTATTGGCTGACCGGATTTTTGTCAAGCCAGTCGAGTGTATGGCTGTCTTTCAGCGACAATACAAACCAATCCGAATTGTATTGGAGCATGAATCCCGTACGCTGCATGTCTTTCAGCAACAGATTTTCATTGGTAAAAATCACTTTGGTTTCGATAGCTAAGCCGCTGGAATTTTTCACCACTTCGAATGCTAGTTGCGGTGTTTCCGTATGCCAACGACAGGGAGCGACAAGAGGATTGCCTGTTTGCTTATTTATGATTTTGTGGAAAACGTTAATCGCCGATACTTTTGAAAGGAAAGACTGTATCTGTTCGTATCGATGTTTTTCCAGCGCGTTTTTGATGAAAGTCTGCGCCTGCGCGTCTGAACCAATCTTTTGTTGCTGTTTCTGCAATGCGGATTCTATCTTGAGACTTTCTTCTACGCTTATTTTCAGGAAAGTCTGGAAGGTCGACGCAGACCATTGCGGCTGGAGTTTTTCCAGATTTTTTTTAGTCATGGGATCCTGACGATAACTTGGAACACCATTTTTCTTTGCAATCGTCAACAGCGACAGGAATGATTTACTTTTATAAAGATTGTCCGGTTCCCACAGAAATCCGGTTTTGACCTCGATTGACATGGCGCAAATATAGAAGAGGATTCCAAAATGATTAGAATGAAATTTGCGGAGTTGTATTCTTTTTTAACAGGAGTATAATGCCTGAAAAATTTCTTTAATAAAAGATATAATCTATTTAATGTCAATGTGTTAACCTGGTAATGGTCCAATAAAAATATTTTCTTTTTACCTAATTTGGTAAATTCCAAGGTTTCCTTATCTTTGCGCCCCGTTTAATCGGGAAAATGCGGATGTGGCGAAACTGGCAGACGCACTAGACTTAGGATCTAGCGCCGCAAGGCATGTAGGTTCGATTCCTATCATCCGCACAAGCGTTCCTCCTTGACCCTGTTGAGGGGGAATTTTTTTATTAGTAAAATACCGCCGACGGAATGTCGGTTTTAAAAGGACTTTATGGCGACAATCACTCGTGAAAACATTGGCAAACAAAACGACAAACTGATCGTAAAGGTTTCCAAGGATGACTACTATAAGAATTTTGAAAGCGGTTTGAAGGCTTATGCCAAAAACGCAAACATTTCCGGTTTCCGTAAAGGAATGGTTCCTGCGGGATTGATCAAGAAAATGTATGGTCAAAGCATATTGACTGACGAAATATTCAAATCAGTTGACAAGGAAATCTCCAAATATCTGAACGACGAGAAAGTGCCCGTATTGGTACAGCCAATCCCTTTTGAAAATGCAAACGAAAGCATCCAAATCGATGCTAACAATCCTCAGGATTATACTTTCACGTTCGAAATAGGATTGGAACCAGAGGTAAATGTCGATGCTAAAAAAATAAAAGTTACGCGTTATGTAGTTGACGTGACTGACGCAATGGTTGACGAAGAAATCAACAAATTGCAGTTGCGCCACGGTAAATATTCTGAACCAGAAACAATCTCCAATGACGACGATGTGTTGAACGTTGAGTTGAAGGAATCTGACAAAGACGGAAACTTGATAGCAGACGGTGCTGACAAAGCAACTTCTATACTGTTGAAAAACTTTACGCCGGCAGCTCGCAAGCAACTGGACGGACAAAAGAAAGATTTCAAAACAGTAATCGAGTTGGGCAAGGCGTTCAAGGGAAAAGAACTGGAAAACATATTGGCTCAATTGGGTTTTGAAACGGACGATAAAGAAGCTGCTAAAAAGCATTTCGAACTGACCTTGACGAAATTGGGTACAATCGAACGTCCGGCAATGGATGAGGAATTTTTCAAGAAAGTATTTGCTACGCAGGAAATCAAGAACGAATCCGAATTCCGTTCCGAAATCAAAAAAGAACTGGAAGGCTACTTCGCACAGCAGGCAAGCGGACAGATTCATGATCAGATTTTCCACGAATTGACAGATCATACCAAATTGGAATTTCCAAGCGAATTCCTGAAACGTTGGTTGACTGCTCAAAACGAGGGAAAGAAAACAGCGGAAGAAATCGAAAAAGAAGTTCCTCAATTCGAAAGTCAGTTGCAGTGGAGCACCATCTCCAACAAATTAAGCAAAGACAACGACGTTAAGGTTGAAACAGAAGATTTGAAAGAATTTGCCCGTCAGCAATTGTACGGCTATCTCGGCGGTCAGATGGACCTTTCCGGCGACAATGGTTGGATGAACGAATATGTAGACAAGATGTTGAAGGACAAGAAGTTCGTTGAACAATCCTACGGTCAGGTAATGGCAGCTAAACTGTTCACCAAGTTGGAAGGACAGGTTACGGCCATGGATGAAAAAATATCTGAAGAAGATTTCGCCAAGAAATTACAGGAGCATCAGCATCACCATTAATATTAGCACATCGAAAAATATCAACCTCCATAAAAAAATATGGAGGTTTTTTATCTGTTGCATGGTATTTGTTAAATGACAGAAAATAAAACGTTATTATTTGAAAAAATAATATTTTTGGAGAACACGACCTATTCATTTAATTATTTAATGCTGAAAAAACACGGTTTATGGAAAATCAAACGTCAAATGTTGCGCCACAGGACAATGGAAAAACAGTAGCCATTGTTAGCTATCTAACTCTTATCGGATGGATTATTGCATTGATCTTGAACAATGGCAATAAAACCTCATTAGGATCATATCACATTAGACAATCATTGATGATTATTATATGTGGTGTTGTATTGGGAATCTTAAATATTATATTAGGTTTTATTCCCGTAATAGGATGGATTATCGGTTTGGTCCTGGGGCTAGGCTTGTTTGTTCTTTGGGTGATAGGCCTAGTAAATGCTATCAATGGGAAAGAACAACCAATACCAGTCATTGGAGAGAAAGCCAATGAAATGCTGAAGGGCGTTGCATAGTATTTTTTAAAAAAGCAGTAATCAATAAGGATTTCGTAATTTTCACGCTCTTAATCTTTTGCGCGTGTATATTGGAAATCTAAAAGGAAAAATCGTTGCGGTCGATGCGGAATATTTTCTCATTGACGAGCAATTTTTTTCCGAACAAGGACTTCCTCGGAAAGTAGTAGCCCCGATTGAATTTCGCTCCTCGTTGCAGGATGCAGTTATCGGAAACAATGTCCAACTTATTGATGTGACTGTTGATTATATTACAGACTCGATTATTCCCAAACTGGTAATCGTCGAGCCTGATTATCTTTTGGATGTGAGTAGTGTTGCCGAATGTATGCGGGAATATGGCTCACATCCTTTTTATTTTCTTATCAACCGCTGTTCCGAAAAATCCAATACTGCTCCGATTCTATTGGGGAATGCTGCCAATTTTTTTTTGGATGAGTTGATATATTCGGAAAGAGTTGAAGACGTTGATGCAAATGTTGTTATCAAAAAATATTTCCAACTATATCCGTTAGAGGTCTCGTCCTGTAAGGATCTGCGCGAACGGTCAATCGAGTTGCAGTTTTTCGAAAGCCTAAAATTCCATTTTGACAATCTGAATTCCATAGTTCAAACGATTTTCAGAGAAAAGAATATCGACCGAAAATCCGTCGTATTGGAACCCTCTTTCGTCTGTCCCAATATTGGTTTGCAAGGTCGTTTGGATTTGTTGGAATACAAACCCAATGGTAATAGCTCGGTCATAGAACTGAAATCAGGGAAAACGCCTTATGGCGATTTTACAAATGAGGCTATCGGATTGAACCATCAGACGCAGGCTTCTTTATACCAGTTAATGATACAGCAGGTTTTACAGGTGGAGTTTTCCAAACTGGAAACCCATATCTGTTATTCGCGTTGCAGTTCGACAGAAAATCCGTTGAGGTTGGCGCATCCGTCCATGTCGTTGATTGCACAGGCATTGAATATCCGGAATCATATTGTGTTGAATGATTTTAAGGTTGCATTTAAAATGATGAGTCCGGCAAATCTTTTCGCCAACATAGTTCCAGAGCGAATGATTCATAACGACCGCTTGGATTCCAAATTGATAAGCCAATATGTTGCTCCTTATATTGGACGTTTTTCAAGTGTGGTTGAGAATAGTTCCGAACTCGAAAAAGCATATTTCTTTAGTTATTATCAGTTCTTGGTGAAGGAGCAATGGCTCGCAAAATGTGGAACTGAAGTTAATAAGGAACGTTCCTTGTCCGCGCTTTGGACGATGGATTACATTGAGAAAAAAGAGTTGGGAATGATGATGGACGGATTGCAAATCATCGACAAACAAGCCCAATACGAATATACTGTTGTCAGGTTTTCCTATTTGCCCAACTATGAAGTAATCGCGGATTTCCGGGAAGGGGATATTGTTGTTTTATATGAAAAAAACAAAGAATCAGACAACGTAACTACACGTCAGGTTTTTAAGGGAAGTATTGGTGAAATAACGGATTCGGAAATCGTATTGCGACTGCGTAATCATCAGCATAACCAAGCACTTCCGATACAATCCCAATATGCGATTGAACATGATGTATTGGACAATAACTATACGGCTCAGTTCCGCGGACTATACAAATTCCTAACTGTGTCCAAAGTGCGAAAGGACATGATATTGGAGCTTCGAAAACCGGAGGTGAAAGATTGTTTTCCAAAAGATGAAAATCAGCATGCGGTTGACAAAATCGGCTCTTTGATTCGTAAAGTAGAAAATGCTAACGATTTGTTTTTACTTGTTGGTCCTCCTGGAACTGGCAAGACCTCTATCGCTCTAAAGTCTTTGGTGGAGCATTACTATAACAAAACGGATAACTGCATTTTGCTTACGGCATATACCAATCGTGCTGTTGACGAAATATGCGCTGCTATTGAGAAAATAGAACCGACTATAGTGTATGTTCGTTTGGGTTCGCGTATAAACTGTCCAGCAACCTATCAGAAAAGACTATTGGGCGAACAAATAAAATCTTGTTCCAATAGGAGAGAAGTGCAGTCTTTCATTCAAGCCAAACGTGTCTATATTGGAACCGTTGCATCTATTTCTTCCAATACGGAACTCTTGTCCGATAAACATTTCGAGCTGTGTATAGTTGATGAGTCTTCGCAGATATTGGATGCCCAGATTTTGAATATTCTTTGTTCGAAAAATGAAAATGGTAATCTGTCGGTTGACAAATTTGTATTGATTGGTGATGAAAAACAATTGCCCGCAGTTTGCCAACAGGAAACAGAAATATTTACAGACGAACTATTAAAGAAACAAGGATTTATCTCAGGTAAGATTTCTTTTTTCGAAAGAATGCTCCAGCGCTATAAAGATGACGATAATCTTGTTGCAATATTGGATAAACAAGGACGCATGCATCCTGAAATAGCTAGATTTGCCAATCATTCTTTTTATGATGCTAGTTTGGCGACAGTTCCACTACAACACCAATTAGACGGATTAAGTTGGAGAAAAAAGGAATATACGGACGATAAAAAGGATATTGCTGAAAGAAGAAATGTTTTTTTCCCAATAAAAGGAAATGGTGTTGACGGAGCGAAAGAGGAAGCTATTCGAGTTTCGAATATTGCAAAATCTATATTGGAACTATATCGTGAAAATGGAATATCATTTCAATCAAAACATAGTTTGGGTGTCATTACTCCGTTTAGAAGTCAGATTGCTCTGATTCGGAAATGTTTACGTGATTTGAATATTTGCGAAATGGAAGATATTGTGGTAGACACAGTGGAACGCTATCAGGGCAGCCAAAAAGACATTATCATCTATGCTTTCGGCGTATATAATCAGCGACAATTACAACAAGTAACGGATGCCACTATTGTTTGTTCTGACAAGACTATAGACCGAAAACTCAACGTGGCACTCACTCGTGCGAGAAAACAGTTTTTTTTCGTGGGAAGTGACTATTGGACTCAACAAAACCAGTTGTATCGGGATTTAGTTCACTATTTAGAAACAGGCGTTCTGTAAATTTTTGAATATGAAATCGAAAAAATATAAATATAGTGCAGGTATATTTTTAATTCTGTTTTTGCAGTCATGCATTACCAGCAATGTTACGATGGAGAAGGATTTGGGGCATTTCTATGTTTACAAATTTGGCATTAAGGAGAACAAAAAAAACTGGAAAAAACCTGAGTTCAAAGACGATATTGTTTCTCTGGAATTTGTTCCGAACTATAACAACATAGCCATTACATTGATAAACGAATCTTCCGAAATTATTACCGTTGACTGGAATAAAGTGATGTTCGAAGAAAACGATATCAAAAGCAACGTACTCGTTTGGGGTTCGGATTTGTCAAAAAAATATGAAGTATTACCAGTGAATGTATTGAAGCCGGGGCAAGCGATTCGTACTGGGATTATTCCAACGGAACTAGTTGAATATCTACCCAAAGATTCACTTGCTGACAAAAATGGTTTTGTCATACACCAAATGTATCCTGATTACGATAGGAAAGACCAAAGCGAATCCTTTATAATTATGGGATTGCTAGGCGCTGAATTGTTCAAATTAACGATTCCGGTAATCATACACAATGAAACCATACCGTATGTATTCACGTTCGTTCCGGTAGAGATAGAACATGTGGAAACATCGCCGTTAATTAGGAAACACTAGTTCTGAGCAACCACAGGTACGTTTTTATTTTGGTATGCCTGCAATAGTTCCAATAGTTTAAACTGGTTTTCTGCACGGTTTTTGTTCTGTTGAGGATAAGTTGTTTTATAGTATATGTCACCGTTCAGATAGTCTGTCAGAAAACGAATCGCCTGCATGTAGATAATAATATTGCCACTTAGGTCGATGTCCTCTTTCTCGTCTGGCGTAAGATAGTCGTTCATCGCTTCCAGATAACCTTTCTTAATGGCATCGTAGAATTCTGTGCGCAATTCCATCTGCTCAATGTGCGTGTCATTTTCAGAGATATTGGGCGTCATACTTCTGACCATATCTCCAATATCCGAAAAGAACAGTCCGGGCTGTGTTGTATCTAGGTCAATAGGGCACAGTCTTTCCGTATCGTTTTTCCAGAAAAGTATATTGGCTATTTTACAGTCCTGATGCAATATGTGCAAAGGGAACTTGTCAGGATTCTGGGAAATATAGTCGTATCGTTTCACATATTGGTGATTGTCGTAAGCCAGTTGTATCAGCTCTTCCGCGTCCTGCTTCCTTTGTTTGGATGTGTTTTGCAGGGCCGTTTCAAACTGTTGGAAACGCATATTTAAATTGTGAAATCCCGGCAATATATAATGCAGTTTTTTTGCCTCAATAGAAGAAAGGTCTGCAGAAAACTTGCCAAAACACTTTGCGACGATATATGCTTCTTCCGGTGTATTGGCGATTAAAGGGCTGTAAGTGTTTTGGAAAAATTCGAAACATCGCCATGTGGCACCATTGTATTCAAACAAATCCTTTCCGTCTACGGTCTGGTGGATTTTAGGAAGTTGGTAGCTCCCTTTACGGTTGAAATGTTCAAATATGATGCGATAGTTGGACTGTATGTCTTGCGGTTGCAGAAAAATAGAAGTATTAATCTGCTGCAACAAAACGGTCTCACCGTTTTCGCATTCTATGGCGTAACTATTGTTGATTAAGCCTGTAGACAGAGGTTTGACTGTCTTGATTGGCGGTATGTTAAATTGATTGGTGATTGCCTTATCCAACATATAAATTCTTCATTAAAATTAAAATTCCAATATGGCTTGGTTGCAAATAACGCGCTATTTTATCAAATTATTCTGGACTAATAGCTGTCGTCCAAAGCAAACGTATTTTTTCTACTCATCCATTTTCCGCTTGTGAAATCCGGAAAATCTACCGTTTGGTTACCCAATTCGATAGATTTTTCGCTTAGAGGCGTGATTGCGCTCCATGCGGCTGCATCGTACACGTCGAGTGGCGTTGGCTCACCTCTTTTTACGGCTTCGACAAAACCGTTGATGACAAAAAAGTCCATGCCTCCGTGACCTGCACCTTTGGCATCACTGGAATATTTTTTCCACAATGGATGGTCATATTTGTCAAACCATTCCTTTTGGCTATCCCATTGGTCGTAGTTTTTGCTTTTACCTTCAATATAAATGGACTGGTTGAGGTCCATCCACAAGCCTTCCGTTCCCTGTACTCTAAAACCTAACGAATAAGGACGCGGACTGTTGGTGTCGTGTTGCAAAAGTATTGTTTCGCCATTCGAACATTTGATATGTGTCGTCACGATGTCGCCCAAGGCAAATCGAACCTTGGCGTTCGGTGTGTTTTCCCCACCTTTTTTGACGATATAGTTATGCAAACCTCTCGCCTTTGTCGAAAAAGAGGACAAAGAAAGGAAACGATTTCCACGGTTAATGTCAATCATCATAGCGACAGGACCAATGCCATGTGTAGGATAAAGGTCTCCGTTACGGTGTACGCTGTGGTTGGTACGCCATTTTGCTTCCGAAAAACCTTTTGGTCCGAATTCTACGCCACTATTGTATGGAGTAATTCCGTCATTGAACTTGACACCCCTGAGGTCGTGTTGATATCCACCTTGCAAATGCAAAATTTCTCCAAACAAACCAGCCCTGACCATATTGAGCGCGGCCATCACGTCACGTCTGTAACAGACATTTTCCAACATGGAAACATGTGCGCCTGCTTTTTCGGCTGCTTGCACGACATTCCAGTGGTCTTCCAATGTGATGCCCAATATGACTTCCGTTCCGATATATTTAATGCCTGCGTCTATTGCGTCCAATATCATTGGACAATGCCATTCCCATGGAGTAGCGATTACAACAGCATCCAGGTCTTTGATTGCTAATAGTTTTTTATAGGCAAGGTCGTCGCCCATTACAATCTGGGGCATCTTTTTGCCTGATTTTGTGACCAAGCTTTTAGCCATGTCCATCATTTTGTTATCGATGTCACACAATGCGACGACTTCTGTATCTGCACGGTTGAGCAGCAGGTTTAGATGA
>JAATFC010000322.1 GCA_015655435.1 Chitinophagales bacterium
AGGCAATAGCGAGGGCGGCGAATATTCTCCAAATGCAAATACATCTAATACGTCGTTCACTCCGACTAGTAACCCAACAAGCAATAGCAGTAATACACCGTCCATGACTCCACCTCCTAATGAAGTGGAAGACGATTTACCATTTTAAGAATTGTATTTCTCGACAATATAAAAAGCCTTTCCATTTGGAAAGGCTTTTCTGTTTATGCGTTTTTATATTGGATTATTTCCAAAGATTGTCAGGGTACACACCGTCGGCAATCAACTTGTCGATATTAGCTTTTACTATTGGAGCATCTTCTTTATACGTAACGCCGAACCATTTGGATGTGGTCGGTATCATTTCAATTTTGCCCATTCCGGATTTTACGAAATAGTCAGCCACGGATGGCATGAAAAATTCGGATTTGATATCTCCGATGTTTTTGTCTAAAAATTCATTGAATAGTTTTTCGCACAAGTCAATGAAATTAGCATCAAAACAGAAGAAGTTCATGCTGACTTTTGTGTCTTCACTTAATGGAATAAGTTCTTCCCCATTCTCGAAAACAATCTGTCCGTCTTCCTTGCGGTAGATTTTTACCCTTTCGGTTATACTTTTGATGAAGCTATCGTTGTCGGTTTGGATTTCGCCACGGCTTACGTAACCGTTATCGCTCAATGTATTGACCAAATGGTATCCCAATGAAGCGTACAAGCTATTGGATACTTTTTCCGTTAGGAACTTATATCCTTTCAGGAAAGCATCACGACCGTAAAAATCGTCCGCGTTAACAACCGCAAATGGACCATCGACAACGCCTTTGCAGCAAAGCATTGCATGAGCTGTTCCCCAAGGTTTGGTTCTGTCTGCAGGCAACTGATGGTCGCCCAGAAATGCATCCAATTCTTGAAAGACATAATCTATCTCAATATTTTGGTTTTTGAGCTTTCCTCCGAATATTTCCTTGAATTCTGCTTCGAATGTTCTACGTATAATAAATACAACTTTCTTAAAACCAGCCTGAATTGCGTCATAGATGGCATAGTCCATTATGGTCTCACCTGATGGTCCAAATGTTTGGATTTGTTTAAGACTACCATAGCGACTCGCCATGCCGGCAGCTAGAATTACTAATGTGGGTTGTTGCATAAATTTTTAAAATAGGTTACTAAAAAAACTGAGCGAAACTAACTTAATATTGCATTGTATGCTAATAAATCAGCTCAAAAATATACTAAGATTTGACAATATCCCATTGCAAACGATTTCCATGCAGGGTAAATTGTGCCAGCATGAAGTTTCGGTATTGCGTTTGGATAATCTACACGCGCAGGTGAGCGGTAACAAATGGTTTAAGCTCCAATATTATTTGAATGATTTTATAGAGTCTGGGAAGTCTATTTTGGCGACTTTCGGAGGTGCGTACAGCAACCATATTGCAGCAACCGCTGCCGCATGTAATATTTTGGGAATTACCTGTATTGGGTACATAAGAGGAGAGCAGCCTGCCCAATATTCTCCGACATTGCAACTGGCTGTTGAGCAGGGAATGCAGTTACGTTTTGTTGAAAGGGAAATATACAAAGACAAAGAAAAGATAATGTCCGAAAATCCTGCTCTGTATTGGATTCCGGAAGGTGGCTATGGCAATCTGGGGATGTTGGGCGCGGCAGACATTTGGAATTGTGTTCCTAACCGAGAAACGTATTCCCATGTTTTTTTGCCTGTTGGCAGCGGAACTACGGTTGCCGGGCTTCTGCAGGGCTCCAATATGAATCAACAAGTTTTTGGCGTAAGCGTTATGAAACACAATTTTTCTTTGGAAAAAGAAATCGAAGCATTAGTACCCAATACGAAAAGGCTGGAACTGTTGCATGATTTCCATTTTGGTGGCTACGCCAAAAAAATAGAGGAACTATTGGTTTTCATGAAGGAAACTTGGGGCAAATATCGGATTCCCTTGGATTTTGTCTATACGGCCAAAGCATTTTACGCATTAACGAAAAAAGTAGAAGAAGGAATTTTTCCCGAAGGGAGCAGGATTTTATTTATACATACAGGTGGCTTGCAGGGCAATCAGTCTTTAGCGCAAGGAACATTGAATTATTAACTTCTTTTCAAAGAAAACAAAATTATATTTGCCGGATAAGCTTAATATAGAGTTGATATGCAAAAAAAATGGTTCTGTCTATTGGTTCTGTGTGTTTCGTTTTCGATGATTTGGGCACAGCAAAAGCCGCTGCCTGATTTTTTCATCCACAGAGGTTCGAAAAATGCGGTGGTTATAAGTTGGGCCAATAATTTCGGGGACGAATGTATCCAGTTGAATGTACAACGCTCGTTTGACAGTGTGACTAATTTCAAAACTATATTTTCAACTCCGGCTCCGCAGTTGCCTACTAATGGCTATACGGACCGCAACGCACCGGAAGGTCGTGTTTTCTACCGTATATTTTACATGCTGAACGGCGGGGCTTATTACTTTACAGTTTCCAAAAAGCCGGAAGAGTCTGCAGCAATTGCCTCCAAGGATTCGGGTAATCTGGCTACATCTCCAGTATTGGTCAATCCTACATCGTCCACCAATTCGATGGTTTCCAAAAACAAGACAGGCAATATCCTTGTTACCTTAAAGACTTCGGATATGTACAACTACAAGATGGTTATCTACAACCTCGTGGGCGACAAAGTATTGTACACCGTCAAGCAGTTTCCTGACGCGACGCTTATATTGGACAGAAGTACCTTTTTGAGAAAGGGACGTTACAGATTTCAAATACTCTACAACGGAGAACCCAAAGAAAACGGTTATTTAGAAATTAATTAAAAAAACAATTGTTTGTTAGTTAAAAATTAAATAATTTAACTATTTTATAGTTATTTCTTATCTTTGCCGCCAATTTTACAGGTATGTTACCTACAGCTCTCTCTCTCGTTAACAAAGGTCGTTAGGTAATACAAAACAAGTAATTATGGCAAGTCAAATAGGCTCCAAAAAGGTTGTCGTTATAGGAGGCGGTTTTGCAGGAGTTGCACTGATTAAGAAGCTTATCAAAAAGAATTTCGATGTAACGCTGATTGACGCACACAACTACCACCAATTCCAACCGCTGTTTTATCAGGTCGCTTCAGGTCGATTAGGGCCATCTTCCATTTCCACTGCACTTCGCAAGTTGTTTGGACATAATGATAATTTCCATTTCAGATTAGGCAAAGTTGCCAATGTGGACGTTAATGCTAAGCACGTTACTTTAGTAAACAATACGCAGATTGATTACGACTATTTAATCATTGCGACGGGTTGTACCAACAACTATTTTGGAAATGCCAACGTAGCCAAGAATTCTTACGGAATGAAAAGCACACCTCAGGCAAGTGCTTTGCGAAACAGGATTTTGCTCAATCTGGAAGAAATATACTACGCTGCTCCCGAAGACAAGTAACTATATGAAAATATTGTAGTCGTAGGTGCTGGTCCGACTGGTGTAGAAACCGCTGGTGCGATAGCCGAACTGAAAAGAAAAATCTTACCAAGGGAATATCCTGACCAGGATTTTTCTAAAATCAAAATCACAATCATAGAAGGAACTCCATTCGTATTGGGACCTATGAGTGAAAAAGCACGTAAATATTCGCGTCAATATCTGGAGGGATTGGGTGTCACCGTATTGACCGAAAGGATGGTGACAGATTATGATGGTCGTACCTTGTCTTTGAAAGACGGAATGACTATTAAAACCAATCTGGTTGTATGGTCTGCTGGTGTTATCGGAAATGTTCCCAATGGTATTCCTAAAGAAGTCGTACAGCGTGGTGCGCGCATCTCCGTTGACGAATATCATAAAGTTACTGGTCTGGATGGCGTGTATGCTATTGGCGACATTTCGTCAATGGTTACGGATTCCAATCCGCGTGGTTATGCACAATTGGGTAACGTAGCAATGAAACAAGGTGCTAATCTGGCAAATGTATTGGCTGCAATAGAAGCAGGCAAAGAGCCGAAAAAATTTGTTTATCATAGTCCAGGTACGATGGCGACCGTTGGTAAATGGAAAGCTGTCGTTGACCTGCCAGGATTCAGTTTCACTGGACCTTTTGCATGGTTGACCTGGATGTTGGTGCACTTGTTTTTGGTGTACACATGGAGGAACAGGCTGGTTATTTTCAATAACTGGATGATTAGTTTCTTTGCCAACAATTCCTATTTGCGCCAGATATTGTTAGCTACGAAAGGCGATATTGAATTGGCTACAAAATATCCGGAAGAAGAATAGTTTTAGAAAAATATTTTCCAAAAGAGAAGAGGTTGCGTTTGCGACCTCTTTTTCATTGTATATATTTGAAAATATTGTATGGAAAATAACAAAGTTTCTCTTTTTGACGTGATGACGGCTCCGCTTCGAGGTAGCAACCTGATTGAAGCGAGTGCGGGTACGGGCAAAACTTTTTCGATTGCTATATTGGTACTGCGTCTGCTATTGCGCCAATATAGTTCCGCTGAAAATAAGGATGAAAAAGAACCCATTTTCATCAACCAAATATTGATGGTTACTTTCACTACGGCTGCAGTTGCGGAACTGGAAAGCCGAATAAGAAAATATATTTACCTAGCGGAGAAATACGTTACGGCTCAAGAAAGTGAACGTATAGTGATTGCTCACGAAAATCCCAAAATTGCTGAGATAGTTGACAACGCTGTTGACTACGCGGATATATTGGATGTCCAACGGACTTTGAAAGACAATCTACTTTTATTGGACGAGTCCAATATAATGACTATACATAGTTTCTGCCAATCAACATTGAATGAATTTGCCATTGAAACAAACCAACTATTCGGAGTTGCACTATACACCGATACCGATAAACTAATAGATATTGAACTCAACAAATTTTGGCGGAAATATATTACGAGCTTGGATATACAGATTATCCAAACACTGAATCTGGAAAAGAAAAGAAAAGACTTAAAGGATGTAGTCCAATATCATTTGAATGGAAAAGTGTACGCATTTTACGATGCGGACAAAGATTATAGTCTGATTGATTTCAATGAACTATGGCAGACTATACAGACACAACTTATAGTAGAGAAAGAATCTGCATACACAGTATTGGAAAAACTTTTTAGTTCATTGCCAATAGCTGATTTTATTAAAGCTTCCAAAGCCCGAAAAGATTCAAAAGAACCTTACATGGCTGTATTGAATGATTTTGCAGGGTTTATTGAAGTCTATCGTTTGGATGAAACGACTGTAAAAAAAGCGTTTCCGGATGATTTGAGGAAGTTGCTGGATGATTTTATTTCAAAATATTACGATATCGATTCGTCTTGCCAACAATTGTTTTTTGTTGAGATGAACAATCTGGCGATACAGGAAATATCCAAAGGTTATGCACAGTTTTTGTCGTCCAATAACTATGTGACTTATGAGGATTTGATTGACAAACTTCATACGGCTATTTATAGTGCTTCGTCCAATAGTCTTAAAGATAAACTGAACGAAAAATATAAGGCTGTTTTCGTGGACGAGTTTCAGGATACGGACAAAAAACAGTATGGCATATTCTTTGAAACCTTTGCAGAAACAGGAATCTTGTTCTTAATTGGAGATCCTAAACAAAGTATTTATGGTTGGCGTAAAGCGGATATGCTGACATATTTCAAAGCTCGCGAAAACGTCAGTCAAGTGTATAATATGAATGTCAACTATCGGTCTTCCGATGCTGCAATTGCTGCGATGAATCATTTCTTTAAACCGATTCCAGATTTCGATACATTTTTCTATCAACAGCAAAAGGAGCGCATAGACTATACTGAAGTGGAAGCTCCAGAGGATTCTTCCAAAGGAAGTTTTACATATTCGGAAAATGCAAGTAACGGGATGCAGTTAGTGGAACTAGCTAATAAAACTGAAATTGTTTCGGAAGTTTCAGGATTAACCTTGCAACTATTGACTGACAGAAATTATAGTCTGAAAGATAGAAAAATAGAACCGTCAGATATAGGAATAGTAGTACGTACTAATCAACAGGCTTCGCAAATAAAATCTGCGTTGTCTCAACGAAATATTCCATCGGTAGTCGTTAATGAAGAAAAAGTATTGACATCGGAAGAAGCTATTGACGTGTTGTATTTGTTGCTTGCGGTATTGACACCGTCATTATCCCACATCAACCGATTTCTAATGTCGGATATAGTTGGTTTCAACTATAAAAAATTGTTGTTGGTTGATGACAATAAAGCGTTAAATGTTTTTCAAGAGTTGAATGCAATCTGGATGGAAAGCGGTGTATATCCAATGTTGATAAACTTTTCGAACCGATTCCATATTGAGGAAAAATGGATGCAGAAAGCGGAGGGAGAACGTAAGCTCACTAATTTTTTCCATATCACGGAACTATTGAACCAAATGGAAAAAAAGAAAAACTATGCTCCCGATGAATTGATAGTTTGGTTGCAGCGAAGTATTGACGGACAGGAACACAGTGGTGATGAATATGAGTTGCGAATGGAAAGTGATGAGAATGCTGTCAAGATTATTACTATACACAAGTCTAAGGGATTGGAGTACAATATCGTGATTGCTCCATATTTGGATTTAAATAGTTCGCTTACATCGAACAAAACCTTTGTACAGTTTTACGATTTGGACACTTTGCAATATGTAACAAAAGAAGCCTCGTTGCTTACGGAAACAGAAAAAGCAAACTATCAAATCGAACAGGAACGCGAAAATAGAAGATTGCTATACGTCGCTATTACCAGGGCTGCGTATAGGTTTTATGTATTTCATTCCAAGCGCGAAAAGAATTCTAGTTTGGCTGGGTTTTATGCAGCGATAGGGGAGCCGTTTATAACGAATAGTATATTGGACACAACAATGGATGCCGATACTATTTATCAAAATACGGAGCGGACTCGGCATGGAAACGTATTGGAAGCAACGGATTTTCAATTGCAGGAAACGAACTGGCACAAGCTAAGTTTCACGGGACTTTCGTATCACGGTGAACGCACTCCTAAAGCAAGGACAAAAAACTTTTCCAATACATACGATGCATTTGTTTTTGACCAATTGAAGTTCGGTGCGGCGAGCGGAAACCTATTGCATAGTTTACTGGAAGAGATTGATTTTTCGTCTGATAAAAGACGTAAAGAAACTATCAAGAAAGTATTGCAACGATACCTTCCTAAGGAATCGGACGTAATGTTTTCCAATATTGAACAGTTCTTGGAGCATATATTGGACGTGCTGATTCGGATAGGAACGACTAGTTTTCAATTGAAACAAATATCGAACTATAAAAGACTTTCAGAATTGGAATTTGATTTTCCTATACAGGATTTTGACTATAAAAAACTATCGTACGCGCTGAAGGATTTCTTTCCGGTACAGACACGTTATTTGGAAACCCAGCAATTGCAGGGATTGATGAATGGTAAGATTGACCTTTTTTTCGAACATGAAGGCAAGTATTACATATTGGACTGGAAATCAAATTATCTGGGTTTTGGTTTGGATGACTATGATGAAGAAGGTGTATTGCGCGCCATGTCCGAAAACAATTATCACTTGCAGTACCTAATCTATATCGTTGCCGCCAAAAAAATGCTGGAATCCCGACTATCTTATTTTAGCTATGAAAAACAGTTCGGCGGCGTTGTCTACATGTTCCTGAGAGGAGTCCGAAAAGACAGTGCCAGCGGCATTTTTACTGTAAAACCACCATTCAAAACAATAATGGCTTTGGAACGCTTATTATGTTGATTCTTCGTATTGACAGTTTTCTAAAAGATTAACTCTTTTTGCAATAGCGTTTTTTCTTTCATTTCTATGTCATATATTTGTCAGATTATCAATCATCGTATGTATCATTTGACAAATATCCTGGACGCCACACCGACGGTCAATACGGCTGGGGGTTATTTACCCATTATCATACAGTTGGTATTTGCTGTAGGATTTGTAGCGAGTACATTGCTCATTTCCAATTTTTTGGGCCCCAAACGCATATCGAAGGAAAAGCTGGAACCTTTTGCCAGTGGTATACCCAGCCATGGAGAAGCACGTCAGCCGTTGGCAATCAAATATTTCTTGGTGGCGATACTTTTCGTGTTGTTTGATGTGGAGGTGATATTCTTTTATCCTTATGCGGTTAATTTCAAATCGCTGGGATGGACAGGTTTTGGAGAAGTTCTTTTGTTTGTCGCATTTTTCCTGATCGGCTTTTTCTATATTGTTAAGAAAAAGGCGCTTATTTGGGAAGATTAGTTCAGGTGTTTTGTAAGGTATTGAAAATTAGGTATTTATATATTGATTTTGAATATAGGATTTAACGTACTGGATTTTATTTTTTTAATATTGAATAGTAATTTTGTTAGGGGTCTTGACGACTAGATGAGATAAAGGAAAAGACAAAGATTAATATAATTAAACGCATTTGCTATGTCACGCCCGGTAAAATTTAATATACACCCTAAGGAAGCCGATATCAATGAAAATGTCGCGCTGATAAATGTGCCTAATGGCGCAGGTGGTGACGGTTATTTTGCAACTTCCCTTGAAAAAGTAATTACGCTTGGTCGTCAATATTCGATATGGCCGCTTCCATTTGCCACTTCTTGTTGCGGAATAGAATTCATGGCTACGATGGCTGCCAATTATGACCTTGCCCGTTTCGGTGCGGAAAGATTG
>JAATFC010000054.1 GCA_015655435.1 Chitinophagales bacterium
AAATACTTCAAGCCTTACGCTTTATAATATATTTTTAAAATTTACTATTGGAAAAAAATCTCCGTAGCCCCATACCCAAACCTGGAATCATATTGATTGATGAAGCGTTTTACTTCCGAACGGGACTTGAGAAGATTGTGGATTTCGTCTTTGAGTTTCCCCTTGCCTACGCCATGAATTACGACGAACGTAGCAAGATGGTTCTGCACGGCGAGGTCGTACCATTTTTCAAACTCATTAAGCTGCATGCTCAATATCTCGAAATTGGACAGACCTTTCCAGTTGTCAGTCAGTCGCTCAATATGCAAGTCCACGACCGACCGTGCCATAGGCAAATGCTCGCGAATCCTGTCCGCACTGTATTTGACATTAAATCCCTTGCTACTCAAACTAGACAAATCCAAACCACCTTTTGTATTGGACGAACTTGTGAGTTCGTCTTTTTCACCGTCAGGATATTGGTCAAACAATTGATAAGCGATGGTCGGGTTGTTGTTTTCTTTTAGTTCTTCCACTTTCTGGAAAACCTGTTTGCTTTTAAGTCGCAGCGCAGCGTCGAACGATTCTTTTTTCCCCTTTATTGGTTTGAGTAATGAAAAAGTGAACATAAAAGAAGGCTTGTCATTCAAGTCTTCAAAATCTATATCGTGTAGGTAAAAATCTTTTCCTGCTGCAACATCATTCGTCAGCTCAAAATCTTTTTCATTTTCAAACAACTGTCGATAGATGAAATGCAAGTCGTTGGAAGTATGGTTGACAAGGTACAACTTAAAAGAATCTACCACCTCATCATTGAAATCGTCCAATATAAATTTTGGAACGAGTGAAAGCCAAACGCCATCTTCGTTTTTGATATCCAATACCGCTTTTTTCTCTCTTGGTATTTCATCTACATATGTCTTCTTTGTGGACGGAACGATAGGCTTAGATGTGAACCGTTTGAAATAGGGAAAATCAATCTGATCCAAATAAGCAGGAAACTTGCCCCCTCTTACCTCTATCATCACCATATCATCACTAATTATATCCACCACACGACCTTCCTCGTCACTACGCAACACTAAAATCTCGTCTCCAATTTCGTATTTCATAAAGCAAAATTATTTCAAATCATGTTATTTTCCATTCAACAAAAATTCCCGAGCAAATTGTTGCCGGGAATTTTCGTAAAAACGTGATGACGATACTTATGTTTAATTACCAAACTTTTCTTGCCATGCAAGCATTCCGCCTACAAGGTTCGTAGGATTGTAACCAGCTTGTTCCAATACCAATGCCGCTTGTCCGCTCCTGTTTCCGCTACGACAATACACAACTACGTCTTTTCCTTCCCAGTCTTCAATATCATCCAAAGCCATCATTCGGATTTCGCCCAATGGAACAAGGCGACCTCCAATATTAAATTCTTCGTGTTCATCAGACTCTCTTACGTCCAATAGGTTTATTTCTTCGCCATTATCCAAACGAGCCTTCAACTCTTCTACTGTTATTGTGTTCATTTGTATTTATTATTTTAATTTTTATACAATATTATTAATGATGTGGCGCAGGAGCAGCGGGCTCTGGTTGTGCGGCATCCGCAGGCTGAGGAGTAGCTTCAGCGACTCTCAACCAAACACTGATTGCCTGTCCGGGTTTCATCCTGTTTTTCTGAGCACCATTCATACGGGGTGGGTCTTGTTTGTATATTTCCCCATTGCCTTGGTCCGTCACGTTCGGGTCGGCATTGACCGTTCCAATACTCAGCTTGAATGTCTGTAGATAATCCGTGGCCTCGTCCAAACTCATCCCAACAACATCGGGAACTTCCATGCTTTCGCTTCCTGCTCCGTTGCCCAATACAAGAAAAATAGTCGACCCAACTGGGATTTTCGTCCCGGGTTGTATTTCTGCATTGTTGACCAATTGTTGTTTGACTGCGTTTTTCGCAATATCGTTGATATAGCTTGTACCACCGAGTTTCAATCCTAGATTTTGCATCAGCAACTGGGCACTTGTAATGGAAAATCCGCGCAGATCAGGCATGTCCACCATCGGTGCAGCAAGACGATTTACTGTCAAAAATATCGTCCTTCCGGATTTTACAACTGCTTGTGCATCAGGAGATTGCTTTATTACTGAAGATTTTGGCAAACTATCAATATAGACAGAATCCTGTACGGCAACTCTCAATCCGCTGGCTTCCAATATCTTAATGGCTTCGTCTGTGGTTTTACCTACGATATCAGGTACTTTTTTGTCATCTCCATGTTTGGTAATAGCTCCCAACGACATGAAAAAAATGGCAAAAACAGCGCAAACCAACGCTATCGCGACCAATAAATTAATCCAAAATGGACGTGTTGTTATGAATCTAAACACTTTAAATATTTAATTTTTCAAAGCAATATACTTAATCCTGCGGAACGATTGCTTCTTCAATTAATGCCGTATAAAAATCCGCCAAAGACCAGTTCATAGCCGCCAATTGCTGAGGCACCAAGCTCGCTGAAGTCTGTCCCGGAACCGTATTTATTTCCAGCATAAACGGTTCGCCCAGTTCTTCATTGTAAATAAAGTCAATACGAACAATCCCTTTGCAGTTCAGCACTTCGTAAATCCTTTTGGCTGTTTCCTGTACTTTTTTGGCCATATGTTCCGACGCGTCGGCAGGCGTTACTTCCAGGTCTTTGCCATGGTATTTTGCCTCAAAATCAAAAAATTCCAAACCTTCCGGTTTCAAAATTTCCGTCATCGGCAATGTTATGATTTTGCCTTTCGTTTTGACTACGCCAATGGTAAATTCACGTCCCTGGATAAACTCTTCCACCAATACCTGCGAATCCACGGCAAACGCTTTGTCAAGAGCAGTCTTTATGTCTTCTGCCGTATTGGAGTCCAGTTTGGACATGCCGATACTGGAACCTCCGTTGTTTGGTTTTACAAAAACAGGGAATTTCATCTTCTGAATACCCACAATATCGTAGTCCTGCCCTTCAAACAAAAGCTTGGATTTCGCTACGTGGATACCGCTAAAAGCCACGACACCAACCGTAAAACGCTTGTTGAATGTTAATGCAGACGTGGTCGTGTCACAGCTTGTATAAGGCACGCGCATCAAATCAAGATAACCTTGCAGTTTCCCATCTTCACCAGGTGTACCGTGAATACACATCAATGCCACGTCAAACTTGACAGTTTTCCCGTCTTTCTGCACCGTAAAATGACTAAGATCCACGGGCAATCTCACACCTTCCGTGGGAATATAATACCAGCCGTCAGGCGTAATGTCAATCTTGTACAAGTCAAACAAGTCCCTATTGAGATGCTGTTCAATGGTCTGTGCACTTTGATAACTGATAACGGATTCTCCGCTGTAACCACCCGTCACAAGAGCAATTTGTTTTTTCAAAATCACTTTGGTTTTAAAAATTATTGGTGCAAATTGGCTTTTTTCTCCATCAATTCTTCCACGGTTTCTTCATACATCTCATCCGGTACGCAACAGTCCACGGGACACACGGCGGCACACTGAGGTTCTTCATGGAAACCTTGACACTCCGTGCATTTGCTTGGAACAATATAATAAACGTCGTCGCTGATTGGGGCAAAGTTTTCGTCTGGGTCAACTGAGGTTCCATCCATCAATGTATATTGTCCGCTTACCTCCGTACCGTCAGCAATTTTCCATTCAACGCCGCCTTCATATATAGCGTTGTTTGGGCATTCCGGTTCGCAGGCTCCACAGTTAATACATTCATCAGTTATTTTAATTGCCATTTTAATTCCTTTTATATCCGTTTATAAATAATTTCGCACAAAATTATTACATTAAGCATGAATCTTCAACAAAGAATTTCCATTTTGGGCGATATGGGACATTATATGCAAAAACAATACCCAGAATGGCAGTCTGCCAAACAAACTGCTTTTCACAAAAATATATGGTTTACTCCCGAAAACATTGAGTTGGCTTGCAATACTATTGTCGAAAATTACCTGCAAACTGACAAATTGGAAAAATGGGCGGTCCAATACGATTTACCACAAAACATCGAAAATCCCGTAACCGTAGGATTAGTCATGGCAGGCAATATTCCGTTGGTAGGATTTCATGATTTTCTCTGCGTTTTCATCAGTGGAAACAAACAGAAAATAAAACTTTCGTCCAAGGACGACGTGCTTCTCCCCTTTTTAATAACGGAACTGCAAAAACAATATCCCGAATTGGGCGATTATGTCACATTTGCAGAAAACCTAAAAGGCTGTGACGCTTATATCGCGACAGGGAGCAACAATGCGGGACGTTATTTTGACTATTATTTTGGTAGATATCCAAGCATTATCCGCAGAAACCGGACTTCCGTTTCCATATTGGACGGAACGGAAAATACGCAGGATTTGGAATTACTGGCGGAAGACATCCATAACTATTTCGGGTTGGGCTGCCGTAACGTTACAATGCTGTACGTACCGGAAAACTATGATTTCATTCCATTGATTGAGGTTTTGAAAAAATATGAAGCCTTTTTGGACTATCATAAATACAAAAACAACTATGACTACCAACTCGCTATCCTCCTATTGAACAAAAAATACTATATGTCAAGCGGAGCTTTGCTTTTGGAAGAAAATCCGATTATCTTTTCTCCAATAAGTACTATACATTATCAATACTATAAAAATATAAATGAACTGGAAAACGAGCTACAAAATTCCGAAGACATCCAGGCTATAATTGGCAAAAATCATATTGGATTTGGACAGGCGCAACTGCCATCGTTAACAGACTATGCCGATGGAGTGGACACGATGGATTTTCTGAAAAAATTGAATGCCTAAAACATTCAACATAGCATCGATACATTTCATTTTTACTTACTAAGATGAGCTTTGGCCATATTGTCGAATTAATCCTTTTGAGGAAAGCAATCTAATATATTGAATATCAATATATTAAAAGGTTAACATTTAGCATTTTACCAGACCGAAAGAAAAGAGTAATTTTGCGCAAAATTATTCAGAATTAATATGTCTACAATTTCAAAAAACATTGACTTTAGTCTTCCGTACAAAGTCAAAGATATTACCCTTGCTGAGTGGGGAAGAAAGGAAATCCGTCTTGCAGAAGCAGAAATGCCCGGTCTGATGGATTTGAGAAAAGAATTTGGCGCCTCCAAACCATTGAAGGGCGCAAGAATAGCTGGTTGTCTGCACATGACCATCCAAACGGCTGTATTGATTGAAACCTTGGTGGAACTTGGAGCAGAAGTTCGCTGGAGTTCCTGCAATATATTTTCTACGCAGGACCAAGCGGCAGCGGCTATCGCAGCTACAGGCGTTCCTGTTTTTGCATGGAAAGGCGAAACTTTGGAAGAAGCGGACTGGTGTATCGAACAGACATTGTTCTTTGGTAGCGAAGAGCGTCCTTTGAACATGATTTTGGATGATGGTGG
>JAATFC010000138.1 GCA_015655435.1 Chitinophagales bacterium
ACCTACTCCATTCAATGGATTTCTTTAGTATGGCGTTTTTAGCACGGACAGCATGGTGTACACGACTTATCGTTCCGCATTTGACAATCCGAATTTTTCTTCGCCCTATTCCTCCTATGCGAAAAATGGGAAACTATTGGACAACTATAAAGACGATCAGGACACCAAAAATCTATTGGAGTTCTCGGAAGGTATTTATACTGTTGAGCAAAAAAATGACACCATACAGTTCAATATCCCCAGGTTTGGACAGATTATGGGATGGCAATATCCGAATGCACCATTTACATTCTATTACTATATCCATCCAGACGTCAGCAATTCACTCTCCGTGCAACGCGGACGCTTGAAAGGCTGGAACAAACAAACTACACATTATTTCTGGAATAGAATTTTGGGAAAAGATGAAAAATAATTTTGAAAAAATAACGGCGAATATTCTTCGCTGAAACGCAAATATTAAAGGCTTGAAACTTTCGTCTCAAGCCTTCTTCTTTATTCAAACAAACCCTCTACCTCCTGAAAAAAAACAATTGCGATTTTATTCTATCCCAAAAACTTTTCACATCGTCGGGAAATCGTTGATATTCCCGAAACATTTCATCCGCCTTGCTGTTGTTGTAGGTTTCCAGTTCCCGACCAATACGTTCCTGTAATTTTTTGTCTGCTTCAAACGACTGTCGGTAAAATTCTTTTTCCAGCTCTTTCATTCCCGCCCGTTCATTTTGCCAACCCAGTTTTTTCTTTTCGGATTCCAGTTGCATGCGTTCTTCATACAAACCAGAAGACATCATCAACTTGGTCAGCAACGGCATCAACTCAATCAGCATAATCAATATAATTACCAAACGATAACGGTATTTCACGGGAGGATGCACGACCATCAAGTCGTCCAACGTTTCCACACGAGTCAGGAATCCATCATTCAAACCTTTGGAAAAAACATCGATCTGGGACTGTACGGATTGTTCTACTTTTTTCTGATTGACCAATGCGGAATCAAGCTGGGCTTGCGTTTCGCGTTTCCACGTTGTCAAGTCTTCCTGCGCCTGCATGAATGCCGCTTTTTTCACTTTGGCGACAGTCGATTCTCCGACTTTACCCGAACCTCCCGTACCGTCCGTTTCCTTTATGTAATCACTTTTCAAGTCCAATACATGCTGTTCTTTGGATACTTGCAGATTGCGCAGTCTGTCGACTTCCGTTTTCGCCTGGTCCAAAGAAATGGCGTTTTCCATACGAACCTGATTGGAATATGCCTGCACTTTCTTTTCCTTGATAACAGGAAGATGTCCATCCACGTCTTTTGCAAACAACATTAATACAATCGGCTGCGACAGGAAAAATCCAATAGTCATCGCCAACGACAAACGCAATACGACGAAAAGCCACTTGTTTTTGCCGCCATTGTTCAATCCAGCAATCAATCCACGGTCGATGGACAATATCACAAACCCGAAAAACAACGCTGCGGGAACGACAATCGCAGAATCTTCGAACAGTGTCGAGAAAAAATAACCCCACGAAAGCGTTGCTAATATCCATGTAGCCAATACGGTGTAGCCGATAATCGTGTAACGAAAACGGTCTGTACCGCATTCTTTCATCACGTCCGCATCCACTGCGGACAACCACCAAAGAAACCTTTCCCAGCCGGAAGGATTGTCTGTAGCATGCGTAGCGGCATCTTCTGTTTCAAAAATATCTTTAGGCATATTGTTTTTTATTTTCCTAAAATTAGAAATTCAAATACTTTTTCAATTGTTAATCTTGTATTTGGTACGATGAGGCTTGATAAACGGCAAAAAATGGCATTGTGCTTGCGTATAAGGCAGTTATTGGAAGTTGCTTATTTTTGAGTTTTAAAGAAGTTGTCATGAGATATTTATTAGCAGTATTGGTCGTTTTTTCTTTTACGTATGTGTCCGCACAAAACCAAACAGACAAAGACGGTTTGAAACAGGGATTTTGGCATGTCAATATGCCGGAAAAATATGGCGAACCCGCCTATCAGGAAAAAGGAGTCTACAAAGACGGTAAAAAAGAGGGCATCTGGCTACACCTTAGCGATATGGGTGACACATTAGCTGTCGAACGTTATAAATACGGCAACAAAAACGGTGTCAGCAAATACTACGACTTGGAAGGCATCGTCAGAACGGAAAGCTGGATTGCCCACAATCCCGACAATCCTTACGACACGATTGATGTCTACGACCTGAAAGACCCGAACAAAATCGAGAAAAAAATCGTCAAAATAGAAGGTTCGTCCGTAAAGCATGGCAAATGGATATATTATTATCCTGGAGGCAGGATGATACAACGCGAAGAAGTCTATGTATTGGGACAATTGCAGAACGACAATCCATTGCAAAAAATCACTACCAAAGCTGCAGCGGACACATCCAAAAGCAAAATAAAAATCGTCCCAAAAGAAGTACTCCAATACGAAAAAGAAAATTCGGGTAAAAAGAAAATAAAAGTCCGGACCGGCTCAACGGGTTTGTATTAAATCAAAAGGCTTCCGATATTGGAAGCCTTTTGATTCTGCCAATAAATCGTAACTTTCTTTTCCAAATCAATAACGTTAACGCTAAGCAATACAATTATGCTAAGAAAATTATTTGCTGCCACCATTGTCGTATTCGGACTTTCTAACCAAAACTTCTTGTCGGCACAGGCTCCGGTTTTGCATTCCGGTGCTCCTGAGCAAAATGGTTTTTCCAAAGATAGACTGGAGCGCATCGACAAGGTCATACAACAATATATTGACAGCGGTTGGATTAAGGGGGCTGTCGGATTTATCGCTCATGACGGTGCGATTGTGTACGACAAAGCATTTGGGATTAACAATATACAAACAGGAAGCAAACTTCAAACTGACGATATTTTCCGAATTGCGTCACAGACCAAGGCAATCACCAGCGTAGCCGTAATGACGCTTTTTGAAGAAGGAAAATTCTTGTTGGACGACCCTATTTCCAAATATATTCCGGCATTTGCACGTCCGCAAGTATTGGACAGTTTCAACGAAAAAGACAGTAGCTACACAACCAAACCCGCAACCCGCGAAATTACGATACGCGACTTGTTGACGCACACTTCGGGTATTGACTATGCCCAGATTGGCTCTGAAAAAATGAAAGCCATCTACGCCAAATCCAATATCGAAGCGGGTTTCATGGGACATCAAAACCTATTGGCTACCGATATTGACAAACTTGGAAAATTACCATTGGCTGCCAATCCTGGCGAAAAATTCATTTATAGTTTGAGTGTTGACGTATTGGGACGGTTGGTCGAGGTCACATCAGGTATGACGTTGAATGATTATTTGCAAAAAAGAATTTTCGAACCGTTGGGAATGAACGACACTTATTTCGACTTGCCACAATCCAAGGCAAACCGCCTAGTTGCCGCTTACACGGAAAATCCCAAAACACACCAAATAATCCCTTGGTCTGACAATACTTTCCCCGGAGTTGATATCAACTATCCATTGAAAAAATATGGCTACTATGCAGGCGTAGCAGGCTTGGTTTCCACTATAAAAGACTATGCGATTTTTTTGCAGATGATGCTGAATGGCGGTATCTACAACAACAAACGGATTCTATCCAGACATTCCGTTGAGATGATGACCGAGAGCCAATTGGGCAATATACCTTTTGGCAATGACACTTTTGGATTGGGCTTTCAGATAACTACAGAAAAAGGCAGCCGCAAACTAGGTGTTAGTGCAGGTTCGTTTGCCTGGGGTGGATTTTTCAGTACCCAATATTGGGCTGACCCTAAGGAAAAAATAGTCGCATTGATTTTCATGCAACAGTCTCCACTGACGCATGGCGAAATACATGACAAGTTCAAAGCCCTTGTTTACCAAGCATTACAATAATCCTACTATGCAAAAAAGGCAACTATCCGCGCTCGTATTTTGCTTATTTACAATAACGACAATGGCTCAACAAAAAACAGTTCCGTTATATTCAAAAGTTCCTTACCTAAAAACGTCCTGCGATAAAAAAGAATATGTTCCGGTGCAAGGCGAGGTTGCTGACGTCATAGAACCGACATTGTCTGAATTCATACCATCCAATATAAATCCAGCAAAAACTGCGGTATTGATATTGCCAGGCGGCGGTTATTCGCATTTAGCAATGGAAAAAGAAGGCTTTGACGTTGCCAGAAAGTATAACGAGTTGGGCGTTGCAGCCTTTGTATTGAAATATCGGATGCCGTTGTCTTCTTGTTTTGAGAACAGTTCGTTAGTACCGCTACAGGATGCACAACAGGCTATATTGATGATTCGCCAACAGGCTGACAAGTTTGGTATTGACATCAATAACATTGGCGTCATTGGGTTTTCGGCAGGAGGACATCTCGCTTCTACCCTATTGACACATGCAGATACTAGTTTGGTGGACAATAAAGATATTTCACTTTTGCCTAACTGGAGTGTTCTAGGTTATCCCGTTATTGACATGGACATTGCCAATACACATAAAGGTTCACGCGTCAACCTATTAGGCAATAATCCGACACCAGAACAAATAGAATATTTTTCCTCACAAAAAAGAGTAAACAATTCCACACCTCCATGCTTTTTGTTTCTGGCACAGGATGACAAAGCTGTCAATCCTTTGAATAGCATTCATTACTATGAGGCGATGCTCCAACACAATGTAAAAGGAGAATTGCACATTATGGAAAAAGGCGGTCACGGTTTCGGACTATACAACAAGACTACCAAAGAAGACTGGTTTCAATCCATGACAGACTGGTTACGACAAAACAAGTGGATTCGATAAGCCATACGTGACTATAATGTCCGGTTTATTTTTCCGTAAGTCAATAACCTGAATCTAAATCATCATAATCCCTAAACTCTTCAAATAAGATTTGGGTAAATAAATAGCTCCGGTTTGAGGATTGAAACTGAACTTGCAAACCTTTTCCTCATCCGTTTCTATGGTTATGGTATTTTGTCTTTTATCTATTGTAACCTCATATTTAGAACTCACCTCAAAAATATGTTTGCTTATTTCTTCAGTTTCCTGCAAGGCAAATAGCGTATTGCCACTGCTCAGTTTTTTAACGTAAAAAAATGGAACAAACGGCTCTTTTTTCTCAGCTTTTGCAGTCGCAGATTTAGTTCCATATCCAATACCATTCGGCGGAGCACTGACAAGACCGCCGTAACCATTCTCAGCAGCGGTTAATGCCAATTCCATCTTAACTATTTTGGAGCAGGCATCTGCCAATTTTTCATCGTCCGCTTTTGCCAAAACAAAGGTTTTAACCAATGTCATATTCGAGTCATATAGATTACGGCTATTGCCTTTGCTCAGTACAATAAAATCAAAATTAGGTTTTTCACTATCCGGTAAAATTGTTATGGTTACCTCCCTGATAATACCGTCATCATTCGATTTTACAGGAACTTTATAAAGAGGTAAATACTTGTCGAAATTACCTTTGGCAATTGGTTTTAAGCTTTCATCATCAGCCAATACGGTATAATATTCCTTAAATTCCCTAATCTTTGGAGGCAGCAAAATGCCATTTTTATCTCTGGCTCCGCTTTTAACCGGTTCTAACTGGGGATAAAATTTTGCAATAATGTATTTCCCTATGTTTTTAAAGTCGCTATAGTCTTGACTTAATGCTATAGTCTTATCAGTTTCTTCACTTAATAGATGCTTTTTTCTTTTACTGACAACTATCGAATAAGGCACATTTTTTATGGTTACCTGATTGTTGTAGACACTTTCGTAACGCTGCTGTGCGCCAGTTTTGGTATTAAAAATAATATCCGGTTTTTCACTACAATCCTGCAAAAAGACTTGGTCTTTGGCAGATACCTCCGTCATATATCCAAAGGTTGGCTTTATCGTTTCATTACCCAAGGTATCGGTGATGCCATACTTGCCCTTTAGAGAAAAAGTATAATATTTCTGCTGTGCAAATGCAAAATTGACAGATGAAAAAAGTAGAATGGAGGTAATTATCGTTTTCATATATGGTTAAAAGTTTTTGGTAAACACAACATACGAAAAACTAAAAAACAAATCTTACTTTTTTCTATTTAATCAATATCTAAAGATTGATAAGGGGCAATAATAACGCGTTTTCAATTATAGTATCTTGCTTCAGAAATCTTATAGTTTGGACAATGTTATTTCACTTCTTCTATTTTTACGTTTCCTGTTCGCTTTAGAGAACCCCAACCTTGCAACTCTCCTTTGAAAACATAGAATATGGATTTAAACAAAATCCACAACATCAACCAGCGATAGATGAGTCGTTGCGGAATAATCCAAATGAGTTTCCAAGGTTTTTCTTTTTCAAAAGCAAATGCAATAAAGGAAATCAGCGCATCTACCAATAGAAAAACAAGATAATATAGTCCGATTTTTTTCGCACTATCTGCATTGCCAAACACCAATCCCAATATCATGATGATATCCGCAAATGGCGCAAATAGTGGAACTATATATTTGAACAATAAAATGTCGGGAAAGGCAAACCAGCCCAAGCCTTTGTTATATTGACTATCAAACAACACGTCACGGTTTTTCCACCAAGTCTGCATTACGCCAAAACTCCAGCGGAAGCGTTGTTTGAGGAATTGTTTGGTTGTTTCCGGTGCTTCGGTGTATGCCTTTGCGGCAGATTCATTTTCAACTATATAACCGCATTTCAAAATTCGGATTGTCAGGTCACAATCTTCTGCCAAAGTGTCCGTAGTAAAACCTCCGGCATCCAATAGCGCATCCTTTCTGAATACGCCAATCGCGCCAGGCACAACCGTAATCGCATTGATATAGTCAAACGCCCTTCTGTCAAAATTTTGGCTAATTGTATATTCGATGCTTTGCCAGATAGTAATCAAGTTACGCTCATTACCAACCTTTACGGCACCTGCAACGGCACCAACTTTTGCATTGTTGAAATGCCGCATCATCAAAGTTATCGCATCTTGTTGCAACTGCGTATCCGCATCAATACAAACCACGAAATCCGCATGGGAATGACCAATTCCAAAATTAAGTGCAGAAGCCTTTCCACCATTAGGTTTCGTGAAAACTTTGACTAAAGGATTGTCTTTGAAAGCCTCATTTACTTTTTCATAAGTACTGTCCGAACTTCCGTCGTCGACGAATATAACTTCAAAGTTTGGATAAGTCGTTTGTATCAAATGCGTCAATGAACTAACTGCATTCACTTCTTCATTATGCGCAGGAACGATGATGCTAACCAATGGAGCATTTTGCGTAATATCCATGTATTGGCGTTTCTTTTCCTTCTTTTTATCCAAAACAGCCAATATATAAATGACTATAACACGAATAAGATTCAGTATCAAAAACACAATCAATATGGCAAAAAAGTAACTATTGAAATAGTAGACAGCGCGCGCAATGAACATATTGGTTTGTATAATACCAAAGCCTTGATCCTTCGGAACAGGAGGCATCAACTGCTCACGGCTTTTGCCCATCAAATATCCAATAGTCGTAAACTCAAAACCTTTGGATTTGTAGTAACGGATGATACGTCCCAAAGCTTCCACGGTTTCCCTTCTGTCTCCACCGGCATCATGCAACAAGATGATATTTCCCTGCGGTTGATATCTTACCACACGGTTGAAAATGCTGTCTGCATTGATTTTCACGGACATCGTATCGTCACTCTGCTGCCAGTCTTCCGGATCGATATTTTCACCAATCATCAGGTAGTTGCGCGTACGACTTAGATACACAGGAGCTAACTCCTCCATGGTCGTCGGAACCGCATCCGCGTTGAACGTAGGACGAAAAAGAATAGTACTGTGTCCCGTAATACACTCCAATACCAAACGCGTTGCATCCATTTCCAATAGAGCTCGCTTGGCAGAAACATTGGCTATATTGGGATGCGTGAATGTGTGGTTGCCTATTTCATAACCCGCATCGTAGATTTTTTTGACTAGAGGAATATCGTTTTCAGCCATGCTGCCCAACATGAAAAAAGATGCTGGCACATTGTATTTCTTCAAGGTGTCCAATATTATGGGAGTCCATTTCGGATCAGGACCATCGTCAAATGTCAACACTAGTTTTTTGGAATCTTTCTGTCCAGAGGTTTTGATGATATAGTTGGACGGAAGTTCTACGTATTTTTCTTCGCTTATCAGACAAGCGGCACTGTCCATTTCGAACTGGATTTTTCCCTGTGTCGGACTTGATATAACATCCAATATCTCACCGCGTTCATCGCCGATGAAGTCTACATTTTTAGCCGAAGTTTTCACAATTTCCAGACGATGGAAATCATAAGTCCGTAATGCCTGTTTTGTCATGGAAGATGCATAGAAATCCCACAGGCGGTTGTCCTCACTTCCCAAACGCCAAATTGCTGTTCCCGCCAATCCGTATTGGGAAGCAAAACGCATCGTATTGAAATTAGTTGCCGCATCCGTAAAATAAACTTCGTGCCTCGATTCGTCATTTCCCATGTAGGAAAAATGAAGATTGTAGGTTTCTCCACTAAAATCAATCGTTGCGTTACTGCCGCGAGCCAGCATCAAGGCTTCCTGATACGTTACGTTTTTGACACTGTCCTTTCCAAAATCGTAGCCATAGGCAGCCAGGTTCAATACTATTTTATTGGAAGGAATTTTTGCCGCGATATTGTCCACGGCAGCCTCTATCCATTTCTGACTGGAAATCGGCCCCGGATTATGCAAATCCGAATATTGGTCATAGGCCATCAAGAACAACAAATCATTGCTTTTGGCCAATTGTTCATAATCATAGTCTTCGTTGAACGGCACAACGTTCTGAGTTACCAGAAATCTTTTTGCGTGCAATTTTGCATATAGTTCTTTGGCAAAATTGGAAAGCACTTCGTTATTCTTTTCTTTCAAATCCTCGAAATCCACGTTCACTCCATCGAATCGGTTTTGCGTCAGCAATACAACGACTTGGTCGATAAATTTTGCCCGTTTTTCCGGATTGTTCAGTATTCTGTGCAGTCCGTCACTTCTAAATGCCTGATTTTCGGCATTGGACAATATAGGTACAATCTTGACATTACCGGAACGCATGATACGCAAAGCACTCGTATCAATATTGGTTACCACGCTGTCACCTTTGTTGTCTATGAAAAACCATTCCGGAATCACCATATTGAGGTTTCGGATATTGCGCTCCAGAGACATTTTGGACTGAGGATCCCAATCCACGTAAAACGCTGCGCGTACCGTATCACTTTTCAATGCAGTTTTAGCTTGTTTTCGGAAATGGACATCCTTGCTTTTGCGATCCAGCAGCAGGTCACGGAATCCTTTGTAGTTCTTGCTGAGCTTACTTTCTCGAAAAGGTTTTCCTTCTCCGTCGATTGCTTTTTTCATTTGCTGATCCATGCTCGGAATCTCTGGCTTATACAAGTTTCGGATAGCGACAATCACAAAAAAGATAGCGGCAAACAATAGCAGCAGCAATATAAGGCTGCTCCACTTAAATCGTCCCCAACGTTTTTTGTCAATCGTTTGGAATATTTGTCTTGAAGGGTTCATATGGAAAATATTCGGAAAATATAATCCCCGAATGTAGGTAATTAGTTAGTTAATCTGGTTGATGGTTCGATATACTTTTTCTTCATTTCAATTTACGTTAATATTGGACAATCAATACAGCAATAAGCTTAATTTTTTGAAAAAATATTATAAGTCTAACTTTGGTTTCCAAACAGTTCTCGGACGAGCCATCAAAGAAAGAAAAATCATGCGAAAAATAAATATTTATCACCTCTTGTCACTGGTTGTTTCCATCTCTCTATTGAGTTGTAAAGAGAGGAAAACAAATCCAGTCAACGAAACCGGAGCCAATAACCAGACGACAGATACCGTTGCGCCGATTTGGGGCGTTTTCCAAGCAGTTTTGCCATGTGCGGACTGTCCGGGCATCGATACGCGTATTTTTTTGCAAAAAGATTTTACCTATATAAAAGAGGAAAACTACCAAGGTATAAAAGACTCGTTGCCTCATATTTTTTACGATTTGGGAAAATGGACGGTCAAAGACAGCATCATTACAATCATCGGACAGACATCCGATACATTCCAATACAAAATATTGGCTGACCAATCCATCAAAATGCTGGCACAGGATGGCGAGCCAATGCCTGACAGTATTGCAAGCCATTTTCAGTTTTCATCTAAAGGAAAAACATTCCAAACCGCAAAACCATTTTTAGTTTCTGGTATATTGGACAAAACCGGACAGGACAATAGTTTATTCGTCTGTATTTGGAACAAAACGGTCGCTGCGACATTGACACCTCAAGCTCAGTTGCAGTTGGACTCTTTGTGGAAATCACTGAAAAAACCAGAAGCGACAAAAGCCATCATACAGGCTGACGCGCTATTGGACACTCATCAAGAAAACAAACTGCTCATCCAAAAAGTCAATACGGTCATCGACGGAGATAATTGTCATTGATATTTCGCAAAATGTACTGTGGCATATTCTGCTTACTTTTGCAATCCCGGCATGAGTGTAGTACGACAGAAAAAACAGTTATTCAATTATTCGTTGTTCGGACGTTTGTTTCAATACATTCGCCCTTATCGTAGACAATTCTACTTGTGTGTCGTGCTGTCTATTTTTTTAGCTGTGATTACACCTTTAAGACCATTTCTGATACAGCTTACCGTCGATAAGGCAACCGGAAAAATAGTTCATTTACCTAGTTGGTTACGGTTATTCATCTCTTCTGAAAAGCTCAGCGACACAGCCGCTTTTATCATTTCCATCACTATTTTCCAACTGGTGTTCTTGATGATAGAGACGACAGCTCGATTCATATTTACATACTTGACTGCATGGCTGGGACAGAGCGTGGTGAAAGACTTGCGTATTTCTGTTTTCAACAAAATTGTCCATTTACAACTGCGACAGTTTGACCGCACACCTATTGGGACACTTACCACGCGTACCATCAATGATATTGAAAGTATCAACGATATTTTCACGGATGGTTTCATTCCGATTATTGCAGATTTGCTGACAATCGTATTTACGTTGGCGACCATGTTTTATGTCAATTGGCAATTGACTTTGGTCGCGCTGATTCCTTTTCCAATATTACTGATAGCAACTTATTATTTCAAGGAAGCCGTCAATCGTTCATTTATAAAAGTCAGAAATGCAGTTGCGGCATTGAACGCATTTGCACAGGAACATATTTCTGGAATGTTTGTCGTTCAGGCATTTGCAGCAGAAAAAAGAGAACAGAAAAAATTTACCCAAATAAACAAACAACACCGGGATGCCAATATCGAAGGAATTTTTGCGTATTCCATTTTCTTTCCTGTAGTCGAAATAATCCTTTCCATCAGCACGGGTCTGATTCTTTGGTATATTGGTGGCAACAAACTGGATGCAGGATTATTGGTGTCATTTGGTTTGTATATCAACCAGATTTTCCGACCGCTGCGCGTGATTGCGGACAAGTTCAACACTTTGCAGATGGGACTTGTGTCAAGTGAGCGTGTATTCAAAATCATGGATATTGACGATGTTTTACCTCGGGTGGAAAACGGATTGCATCCTGAAACGATTAAGGGAAAAGTAAGTTTTCAACACGTTTGGTTTGCCTATATTGACGACAAATATGTACTGAAAGACATCAATCTGGAAGTGAAACCGGGACAAACCTTGGCTCTTGTCGGACACACAGGCAGTGGAAAAACATCTATTATCAGTCTTATCAACCGCCTCTATCCTATCCAAAAAGGCGCAATACTGATAGATGACCACAATATAGATACCTATGATATTGAAACATTAAGAAGCAGAATCGGAATTGTTTTGCAGGATGTGTTTTTATTTTCCGGTTCCATATTGGAAAACATCACGTTGCGCAATCCACGTATCACACGCGAACAAGCCATCAACGCCGCAAAAATGATTGGAGTTCATGATTTTATTATGCGCTTGCCCGGCAACTACGATTATGAGGTAATGGAGCGTGGCAATACATTGAGCCTTGGGCAACGGCAGTTGATTTCGTTCATCCGTGCGCTTTTGTACAATCCTTCTATTTTGATATTGGACGAAGCGACGTCTTCCATCGATTCCGAGAGTGAAACGCTTGTTCAGCACGCTATGGAAAAGCTCATGCAAGGACGCACTTCCATCGTTATCGCGCACCGTCTTTCCACTATCCGAAAAGCGGACAATATCATCGTATTGGACAAAGGGCAAATCATTGAAAGTGGTTCGCACGAAGAACTATTGGAGCATGGTGGTTTCTATTCCCAGTTGCACAATATGGAAGAGCAAACCAGTAATTGAATTATTGATATCTAATTATTTTTTCTTTGAATAAAGAAAATAATCGACGACTTTGAAAACAGCGTTTTCCAGATTTTTGGTTGTAACGTACGGAATCTGTTGGTTATTGAAGTTGAATTTTCCGAAAACCTGGCCAGCATTTTTGTCGTAGCCTTCATTGATAAGTTCGATTGTTCGGTGTTCGGTCATGGTTCCAATCAGTTCGGAATTGAATGTCGTGTCGAGCTTGGAGGATGGTTCTCGAACGGAAAACCGCCAAGTAGAATCCTTTTTCAGATTGATGGTCAATACTGTATTTCCGCTGCGTTTGACTGCAAAAGAATCGCACGGCATCGTCGTCGCAATATGCAATATGTCCACAAGCGTAGGTTTTTCTTTGTAATAAGGTAATGCGGCATTGGCCATATTGCTTTTTACCGGAAAATAGTAGCAAACTAGGGAATCATTGTCATTCAAAGGATAGACTCCTTTTTTGACAAAATCCATTTTCTTCTGTGCCATCGCAAACAATGGAAACAGTCCTAACGATATCGATACTAATATTTTCATAAATCAATGTATAAAGTAATGACTGTTATTGTATTGCAAACATTAATAATTTAGGTAGAATATAGTTTTGCAAACAATAAAATTGCTGAAAAAATGTTTTACCTTTGCAAACTTACAAATTATCATGCCGAAACATGACAATGTCCTTTTTAAATAAAAGGAGACTGCGTGTGGCCTATTATTTAATACTATTCCAAATAGACAAATGAAATTATCACAATTTCGCTTCGATCTTCCTCTAAATCTTATCGCACAACATCCTACCAAAAAACGTGAAGATGCCAGAATGATGGTATTGGACCGCAAAACCGGTAATATCGATAACAAGCATTTCCGCGACATCGTCGAATACTTTGACGATAAAGATGTTTTCGTTGTAAACAACACCAAGGTATTCCCGGCGAGAATGTATGGAAGGAAAGAAAAAACTGGAGCCAAAATCGAGGTTTTCCTACTTCGCGAACTGAACAAACCGAATCGTCTATGGGACGTAATCGTTGATCCCGCAAGAAAAATACGCGTAGGAAACAAATTGTATTTTGGTGATAATGACGAATTGGTTGCGGAATTAATCCACAAACCTTCAAGCCCAGGACGTAACATCCGTTTCCTTTGGGATAGCGACGAAGAGTCTTTCCAAAAAATGCTGGAATCAATGGGCGAAACTCCATTGCCAAAATATATCAAAAGAAAACCGGACGAAGAAGACAGGGAACGCAACCAAACCGTCTATGCAAAATATGAAGGTGCCGTCGCTGCTCCTACAGCAGGATTACATTTCAGTAAGGAATTAATCAAACGTTGCGAAATCAAAGGCATACGTTTTGCGGAAGTTACTTTGCATACAGGATTGAGCACATTCCGACCTATCGAAGTGGAAGATCTGAGCAAACATAAAATGGACGCGGAATATTACCGTATTGATGACGAGGCTTGCAAAATCGTCAATAAGGCAAAAGAAGCGAACAAAAGAATCTGCTCCATCGGTACGACAACTATGCGTGCCTTGGAAAGCAGTTTTACTTCGGAAGGATTGTTGAAACCATCGGAAGGCTGGACTAACGTATTCATCCATCCTCCTTACAACTTCAATATAGCCAACAGCTTGGTTACCAATTTCCATTTACCTAAAACAAGCTTATTGATTATGCTGAGTGCATTTGCCGGATATGACTTGGCGATGGAAGCTTACCAAAAAGCAATTAAAGACAAATATCGTTTCTTCAGTTATGGAGATGCAATGTTAGTCATCTAAACATATCTTTATTATTTCCAAAGCGTCAATTTATCTTTAAATTGGCGCTTTTTTCTTTGCTCTAAACCAAAAGATTTTTACCTTGTTAAGGAAATATCTGTGTAACAATTTAAATTATTGGTTATGATAAACGACAAAGAAAATCCGTTAAAAGACTGGGAAGGAGATCCTGAATATTCGGACAAGGATGATATTTTTTCAAAAGGAAAGAAAACCAATATTAATCCGGATGATATCGAAAAAGAAGGAAATGACAGTGTTGAACTTGACGACGAATCCTCGCTAGATTTGGATGAGGGCTTGGATGTTCCCGGCGCGGATCTGGATGACAAAGAAGAGATTATCGGAGAGGAGGACGAGGAGAACAACTATTACAGTCTAGGCGGTGATGAACACGACGACCTGGATGAAGACGAAGATGACTAAAAACAAAAAAGAGTGCTTAAAGCACTCTTTTCCATTATTGCTATCATTGATATTAATAACGTTTTGCGGAGAAAGATCTTTCAGATTTTTCTTCTCTTGGTTTCGCGATAGCGACATTGATAGCACGACCTTTAACGTGTGCGCCATTCAATTCTTTCACTGCTTTTTCAGCAGCTTCGTCTTCCGCCATTTCAACAAAACCAAAACCACGGCTACGTCCAGTTTCGCGATCTGTAATTACACGTGCAGAATCCACTTGACCGTAGTCTTCAAAGAAACCTCTTAAATCGTCGTCTTCAACTTGATAATCAAGGTTTGAAACATAAATGTTCATAAATAAACTAAAATAAAAAATAAATAAACTGAGAAAAACAGAGGAAAATAAGAGGAACTAAGAAGAAATTATCTGAATGTAAAACTAATATCTCTATTATTGCCAATTACAATAACGCTGTAAATACTCAAAATTGCGTTGCAAAGATATTCATTAAAAACCGTACCACCTAATAATTAAGTAGAAATATTATTGATTGAGCAAATTAGCCCAAAGCTTATACGTAAAAGGTTGCTCCAAGGATGCAGCATCCATAAAAAATGCGTTCAATATAATCCTTCCCTTTCCATATCGAAAACCAATTAATGGCGTAATCGAATCGGATTGCCTAGTCTTATATTGGATGGGAATGATATTGGACTGTTTCAGATTAGATAAGTTCCAGTTGATGGTACTTATAGTTCCGTTTTCCGGAAATTGGTCAATGCGTATTTTGTTTGGAAAGGAAAACAAAGGCAGACTATCCTCAATATCCACAAACACATCAGCCTGAGGCAACAATAAATTGTTTTTTTGGACGCTGATAGAATCGCCGACAAATGAAGGCAAACTATCATTTGAAAAAGGTAGTACTATTAATGTCCCTCCATTTTCCGTATACTGAGAAATGGCAGAGTCTTTTTCTTTCGCAAAAGAAGAAGACAATAACAATTGTCCAAACTGTTGCAAACTGTCTTCCCATCCAATAGTATTGACATTAACCATTTTATAGTCTGCGTGTAAGCTTCCCAATATCATTTTCACATTTTCCAGAGCAAGTATATTGGACGAATCCGTAAGCAACGCAATTGTTTTTTTCTGTTGAACTGTAAAAGTATCTTTGTTAAGAAGACCGATACCGGGCTGATAGTGATAGTCAATATCCTGCATTCCTGCCAACGGTATATGCATCAAACTAGAATTAATCTTTAGTTTATGCGGTTCTCTTCCAATCCAGATTTCTGCACCAATATCGCCATCCAGACTATCCAATACTTTTTGGGAAATATCGAATGTCCAAAACAAACCTTTACCGTTTACTAAATCTGCGATGGAATCTTTCGTTTGTAGTACTAATTTTTTATTTCCACCAGAGAAATCCTTACCACGTTTTATCAGTAAGCCCTTTCGCACCAGATTGATCGTTATCGGCACTTGTTTTTGCGTAAAGTTTGGTTGTAACCGAACAAAGACTTTTTCACTTTTTCTATTTGCGTTGAGATGTGGCAATATAATTCCCGGAGCAATATCGGAAAAGCCCGGTATCGTAATGACAGGAGTCTCTTTTACGGAATCCGTTGGCTTGATAAAATATGCTGGAATGAAATATTTGTATCGTGTTCCATTCATCAAAAAAATGAATGAACAGGAAAACGGATTATAGTTTGTCGGACTGTTAAGATTGTTTCTCGAACCGATTTCATACATGCCTGGAGTTGACATTGTGGCGGTCATCCAATAAGGTTGGTATGGAGTTTCTTTGCTGTCAAACGTAAATTGCTTTTCAATGGACAACATGCCAGTAAAGTTGTCGAAAGTTGTATCAAACCTTCCAAACTTTACATAGTTGAGCTTCGCAATAGATGTATCTCCTTCGTAATGAATCGTATAACTATAAGGTTTTCCCAATACGAGAAAGGGCTGGCTAAAATTTACGGAGGCTTTAATACCTGCGTATTTCAATATCATTTCATTCAGTTGGTCATCTTTATACATTCGCCAATAGGAATCCCTGAAACTAGCTGTATCCAGCCGATTTCTTAAGTTCAACAAAGCCGAGGCTTGCTGTTTTTGAGATAGATTAAGTAGCTGAATGGAGTCCAAATATTTTTGAAAAAAATCACTGTCCAGTCCTTGATATATACGATGCCAAGTCTGTTGAACATTCTCCATCATTGAATTTTTTGGCAAATGACCCGAAACTATATCATATTGGAGATGCAAAGAATCAGTTATTTTCAGACTATATTTTCCATGTAAAGAGTCCGACATTATCACAAGCGCCGCTTTCCAAGGATAACGGTTGTCGTCGAACTGTTCCTTAAAAAAAGTAGAGTCTCCTGCAATACGAATAGCATCCTTAATCATTTGCAAACTATAAAAGCGTTTTCCTTTCTTCGGCAAATGGCTATAAGAAGGAAAAACAATAACATCTGGTCTAAAAGTCCTAATATTCCAAACGACATCGCCAATAATGGATTGTAGATCCCATAGTTTCTCAAAAATGCTTGCGCTGTCTTCCCGTTCATTGGAAAGAAAATCATAGGCTCGCGTAAAATAAAGATCACTATAATACTGACTTATTTTAGTGATGGATTTGTTTACATTGTAGATACCTCGTTGAACACCTTGCAACGCGTTTGCCAGACTGTCAATATCTGAATTTTCTCCCCGTGTCAGACTCAAAAAACCAACTCTATATAAATCTTTTTTTAAGAAATATTGTGTTTGTTGTTTATTATAGTCTTCTGGCGAAACACCTATAAACATTATGGATGCAGAAGCCTTAAGCTTTCGAATGTCTTCACTCCATTGATTATCCATCTGTGCACGGCTATATAAATACAAACTTTGCAGCACCAACAAAAGCAATAATACCTGCCTGACAAACCTATTATTTTTCATTTTCTTTCCGTTTATAGTC
>JAATFC010000241.1 GCA_015655435.1 Chitinophagales bacterium
GATTTACGACAATCTTTTGTTCTCTTCCACGATAGACCGTAACAAATTAATTATCAACGGTGATGTCATCAAAGAGGTCATCAACGGTACGCAGGAATTCTTTGACGAGTTGTCCCAATACGGCGTTCAGATACATTATCTTGGTGGGGAAACGGCTGATGTGGGCGACGTTGTACGCACAATTGCAGTCAATGGCACAATGACGGCACGCTGGCCTAAAAACAAAATCATCACCAATGAAAGAATAGCCGCCGGCAACGTGATTGTTGGTTTTTCCAGTGCTGGACAAGCGGTTTATGAAAAAGAATACAACAGCGGTCTCGGAAGCAATGGTCTGACAAGTGCGCGCCATGACGTATTGTCCAAACTATACGCTGAAAAATATCCCGAAACATGGGAACCTCAACTGGACAACGACGTAGTCTATATTGGTAAACAAAAGCTCACCGATACACTAGAAATCGATGGCAAGCAAATATCGGTTGGGAAACTATTGCTTTCTCCAACGAGAACTTATGCACCATTGATGAAACGTATATTGGACGAGCATTTCGACGATATTTATGGCGTTATCCATTGCAGTGGCGGTGGACAAACCAAGTGCATGAAATATTTGCCTAAAAATTTCCGTATTGTAAAAGACAATATGCTTCCTGTTCCGCCCATATTCCAACTGATTCAGGAAAATTCGGGTTCGAACGATCAAGAAATGTATCAAGTTTTTAATATGGGACAACGTTTGGAAATATTCACCAATGAAAACGCTGCGAAAGCACTGATTGACATCGCAAAAGAATTGAATATCGATGCGCAGATAACCGGCCGCGTGGAGGATTCCGACAAAAAAGAACTCAAAATCAAAACGCCAAACAACGGTTGGCTCGAATATTCTTTCTAAGAAAAGTACAAACAAAACTCCAGAGATAGAAATCATGTCAGCTACATCACAAGCGACAACCGATGCTCCGAATAACAATACCATTTTTATGGTTTGGAATTTCAAGGCAGGGGCGAGTACCGATACTATAAAATCAGCTTTTCAGACCGTATGTGCATTGGTCAAGAACCTCAACAATTCCGCAGCGGTTCGTTTTCCCGATAAGCGCGTGAGCTGTGTAATGGGGATTGGTTATGAAGCATGGAAAACGTTGAACCTTCAAACGCCACATCCTAAAGAACTGACAAATTTTACTCCAATCAAGGGCGCAAAACACGAAGCCGTCTCTACTCCCGGCGACCTGCATTTTCATCTTCGAGGCGATCATTTCAGCATCTGTTACGATATGGCAAATGCGATTCATGACGTATTGAAAGACGTAGCCAATTGTACGGAAGAAATCCATGGTTTCCGTTATTGGGACGGACGCTCTATATTGGGATTTGTGGACGGAACGGAAAATCCGCAGGGCGATAAACGTGATTTCTTTGGAAAAGTGGGAAAGGATGACGCAGACTACGAAGGAGGTAGTTATCTTTTCGTACAAAAATATGTCCATAACATGGACGCGTGGAATGAACTTCCGCCAAAAGAACAGGAAAACGTCATAGGTCGGTCTCGCGAACAGGACATCGAAATGTCCGACGAGGTCAAACCTAAAAATTCGCATAGTGCATTGGCAAATGTGGGCGACGACAAGAAGATAGTCCGTGACAATATGCCTTTTGTCAATACGACCACGAAGGAAGTCGGTACTTATTTCATTGCCTACGCAAGCACTTTCTCAACGGTACAGAAAATGCTGGAAGCTATGTTCATCGGCATTCCTACTGGCAATTACGATCGCATATTGGACTTTAGTACAGCGCGGACAGGTAGTTTGTTTTTTGTTCCCACATTGGATATGTTGGACGATTTTTCAGGATAGTTTTTTTCTTAAAAAATTTATTTGCATAACTTTGCATCCGCAAAAAAGCCGATCTAGCTCAGTTGGTAGAGCAATTCATTCGTAATGAATAGGTCGAGGGTTCGAGTCCCTTGGTCGGCTCAATTGAAATGACAAAACGCAACCAATACGGTTGCGTTTTTCTTATCCAAAACCTCTCATCAAATCAACATTTCTTTTTACAGATTTTACCTTAATCTAACTCATTGTACATTTAGGAATGTTTTAACTAGGCTAGGAGATTTCTCGCTCGTTCCTCACTCGAAATGACGATGATTATTTGAGAAACATTCAATCGCATGAACGTCATTTCGACTATTAGGGAGAAATCTCCTAAATTTTTAACTATCTTTCTTCCAAATGAAACAGGTTTATTTTAATCATCTCCTCCCACCTCTGCTTCTGCCACCGCCCCTATTCATCGGCACAGCGTGTTGCATAGGTTTAAATTCAGGCTCGCGTTGATGCTGTTGCCTAAAATTCTGATAGTTCTGATGCTCGTGATCGATGTTCTCCTGTTTAACCTGACCATTGTTGTTATTGTAATGCATGGATGTATTAGCTACCGCTGACTGGTGGCGCATACGTTGGTCAGGAGTCGCATGATAGTGTTGCTCGTTGGCATATTGACGTTCCGTAGCCGATGGTCTTGCTTCGATACCTCCTTTGCCATTGAAACTATAATGGTTGTTGTTAACTACGGCATAGTGGTTGTCCACGTAAGTATTGTGGATAACGGTTCTGTTTACATTAGTCACAGCCGTATTGTAAACAAATGTATGACCTCTCCACATACCGCCATTGTAACCCGAACCAAAATAGCCAAAACCATAATTAATACCACCATAAAAACCAATATGCGCACCCCAATATCCAGCATGCCAAGCATAAGTGCCACCTACAAATCCCCAATAACCTGGAGTCCACAACATTCCTGGATCAGGTGGCAATGTCCAATATCCAGGAACCCAATAATAACCAGCCTCGGGAGAATGAGCCCAATATCCAGGAATCCACATATAACCGTCGCCCGGACATACGGGTTGACTATATGTAATCAATGCCGGAGGTGCAATATTGACAGACAGCCTTATCTGTGCATTTGTCCTAGTATTGAATAGCAATACCAAGAACATTGCGAGCATCGTGTAAATATTTATCTTTTTCATGATAAGTTGATTTAGCCATAATTTTTAAAATCATTCCAGTACAAATACCATTTTAAAAAAACAATATCAGTACCGAAAAATCAGACCTTCGTAATTGTTTGATAGTTTAAATAGTGGAACATAATTATTTGCCAAAATGCAGCGTATCTATATTGATAAAATCCTTTAGGATAATTTTCCCAATATGAAAAAGTGAGCGCACATAAAAAAAAGCGACCAATTCTGGTCGCTTTTTTTGTAAAACCTTATACCTATATTTCTTATCGTCTGCCGTTGCTTCTATTGCTGTTGTTACCTTGAGTTTTATTGTTATTACTCTGACCTCTGTTACTGTTGACTTGAGTTTTATTATTAGTACTTGACTGAGTTGCTTTTCCGTTGTTCACAGGAACGGCACGTCCCGTAGATTTGAATTCAGGTTCGTTTTGGTGCTGCTGCTTGAAATTCTGGTAATTTGCATGTTGATTGTCCAGATTTTCCTTTTGCACTTTTCCACCGTTGTTGTCATAGTGCAACGTCGTATTGGATGCAGCCGACTGCCTATACATTTTTTGGTCCGGAGTCGATTGATAACGTTGTTGTTGACCATATTGGCGTTGTTGTGTCGTTATTCTAGTTGTTACGCCACCCTTTCCGTTATAACTAAACCTATTGTTGTTAACCGTATAGTTTTTGTTGATATACGTGTTATGGATAACGGTAGTATTGATGCGCGTAACAGCCGTATTGTACACAAATCTATTGTCACGCCACATACCTCCTATGTAACCGGTTCCAAAATATCCAAAGCCATAATTAATCCCGCCGTAAAAACCGACATTCTGACCCCAATAACCTGCATTCCAAACATAAGAAACACCGTTAAATCCCCAATAGCCCGGTGTCCACAACAATCCAGCTTGCGGAGGAGCAGTCCAATATCCGGGAATCCAATAATAGCCAGACTCTGGCGAATATCCCCAATACCCAGGAATCCACAAATAACCGTCTTCCGGGCATTCCGGCTGGTCATAAGTAACCAAGGTAGGAGGAGCTATATTGACGGAAATACTTACCTGGGCTTTGGAACTCAGATTCAAAACCAACATTGCTGCTATTACTACCGCAATAGCAAAACCTTTATTTTTTTTCATGGTTAAAATATTTAAATTTAGGACACTGGGAGAATGACTATTGTTTTCATGACCCAACATTTTCAAAGAATGCCAAACAAAGTAAGAGAATACAACCTGAATATTGTAAACATTTAATAATTTTTCGCCCAAATCCTGTTTTATGTCGACGAGTGAAACATCTACACATCCATCCAAAGTTCGGATGACCTGTTTCGGAGAGATTCTGTGGGACATTTTTCCCAATATGAAGAAAGCCGGCGGTGCACCATTCAATGTTTCCTACCATCTGAAAAAGATGGGCGTGGACGCTGCAATGATTAGCCGTATTGGAAAAGACGAACTAGGAAAAGAGCTTCTGCAAAAACTAGGAAACTGGCAAATACCCACCGAATTTATCCAAATAGACGAACGCCAAAGCACAGGAACTGTCATCGCTAACTTTGACGAAAACAACGAGCCGCATTACGACATCGTGGCCCCTGCCGCATGGGATTTCACCGAGTGGGCTGAGAATACGGAAATGCGTGTGAAAAGTTCAGATGCTTTTATTTTCGGTAGTTTGGGCGTTCGCAACCAAGTTTCCCGAAATACTTTGTGGCAATTGTTGGAAGTCACAAACTATAAAGTTTTCGATGTCAATCTGCGTCCGCCGTTTGTGGATTTCAAACTAATCACGCAGTTGATGAAACAAAGCGATCTTGTCAAACTCAACGCGTCCGAACTCGAACAAGTCTTGTCCAATATGGGGAAACACTTTCCCAATACAAAAGACGGAATGGCTTTCCTACAAGAAGAGTTTCGTCTGGATGGCGTGATATTGACACAAGGCAGCAAAGGAGCGACATATCTGAACGGAGATACATTATACACAAGCGAGGTCGTTCCGGTGCAGATAGGCGATACGGTCGGAAGCGGCGATTCTTTTTTGGCAGGATTCCTTTCGGGCAAGTTTCTGGGATTGAATCCCATAGACCAACCACTTTACAATGCAAGTATGTTGGCTGCATTCGTAACGAGCCATATTGGAGCTACGCCGGAATATGACACCTCGGACATTCAGGACTTCAAAGAAAGGAACGATGCTCCGGCGCATAGCAAAACACACGCTTAATTCACCGTCTTATACGTCCACAAACAAATGAAAAAGTGACAACGACAAATAGCTTGTTCTCCATTCATAATTCCTAAATCGTAAATCATCAATCAACCGTTATCTTTGCCCTATGTGGATGATTTGCACCAAGGAATGCAGACAATTTTTCAGTAGCCTGACCGGCTATATCGCTATTGTCACTTTTTTATTGTTGAACGGACTTTTCCTTTTCGTATTTCCCAATACGAGTTTGCTGGATTATGGCTATGCCAGTCTGGAAGGTTATTTCCGCATTGCGCCGTGGATTTTTCTGTTTTTGATTCCGACGATTACGATGAAAAGTTTTGCTGAAGAATACAAATCCGGCACATTTGAAATGCTGAAAACCTATCCACTGACACCCGCACAGATTGTCTGGGGCAAATTTTTCGGAGCGTTGTTCATCGTATTTCTTTCCTTGTTGCCAACAATCATTTATGCGGTTTCCATGCAAAAGCTGAGTGCAATTGGCGGCATCGATACAGGCAGCACTATCGGAAGTTATATCGGACTATTGTTGTTGGGAAGTGTATTCACAGCAATCGGCATTTGTACGAGTAGTTTTACGTCCAATACGGTAGTCGCATTTATATTGGGAGCGGTTATTTGTTTGTTTTTTTATGCCGGATTTGACGCAGTTGCGAGCCTTCCCGTTTTCCAAAATGGCGCGGACTATTATTTGCAGATGATTGGGCTCAATTTCCACTATAAAAACATCAGTCGTGGCGTTCTGGACATCCGCGACATTGTTTACTTTTTAGGGATTATTTACTTGTGTGCATTGGTAACGAGACGTAATATTTTAATTAGGTAAAATGGCTTTTTTAGATAAAATATTGAAGAAAAAATACTGGTGGTTATTTGTATTGATACTATTGGTGGTATTGACTTTCGTAACGTCCATGTTGCGCTACAAAATCGACCTTACTGCCGAAAAAAGATTCACCATTACGCAACCTTCTAAAGAGTTGTTGTCCAATATAAACGAACCTGTAGAAGTTCAGGTTTTCCTAACAGGGGAACTTCCTCCGGACTATAAAAAACTAAGCATCGCGACTCAGGATTTATTGGAACAATACCGTGAACTAAGCAATAACAATATCCATTTCAGTTTTGTAAAAGCAGGCGAGAACTTAACAGATTCCTTAAAGTATGATTTGTATGATAGTTTGGCTAGACTAGGTGTCGTTTTTGAAAACCGTCAAAACTTTTCGGACAAGGACCAAAAACAATCACAGCAATTGATTATGCCATCGGCATTGATTTCCATTGCAGGCAAACGTCCCATATCCGTTGACTTACGCAGCGGTCGTACTATTTTCAAAAACTTCAATGTCGTCAACGACAATCCAGAGCCCGACAAAGAAGCTACACTGAATGCAGCGGAAGCTTTATTGGAATACAAGTTTTCCAACGCCATCAACAAACTCACACGAAAATCCGTTCCCACAATCGCTTATGCTGTCGGTAACGGCGAGCCCATCGACCTTACAATAAACGACCTCGGCGAAACGCTCCGCAACGAATACAAATTAGGCGTTTTCGATTTGAAATCGGCTTACCCCAATCCGGAAAATATCAATACGCTTTTAATTGTAAAACCTACCAAAACCTTTTCCGATACGGATAAGCTGAAACTTGACCAATACATCATGCACGGCGGCAAAGTAATCTGGTTTGTAGACAAACTATACGCGGAACTGGATAGCCTGATGAATAGCAAAAAAGACTTCGTGGCTTACGACCGCAACCTACAACTAGACGATATTCTGTTCAAATATGGCGTGCGACTCAACAACAATCTTTTGCAGGATTTGAATTGCGCCAAACTCCCGATAGTCATGGGTTACAATCCCGACAATAGTCCGCGCATGCAGCGCATGCCTTGGCCTTATTATCCTTTTCTCTCGTCCAATAATGACAATCCGATTTCCAATAATCTTGACCGTGTTTTGTCTATTTTTCCGTCAACGATAGATACGGTTGCAGCAGAAGGAATCAAGAAAACAATCTTGCTCGCGTCTGACACCAACAGTCGCATATTGGCATCACCGGCGATGGTAAGTCTGAGCAGTTGGCAGGACGACCCTGATTTTCGCACTTTCAACAAAGCGCATAAACCTGTTGCAGTCTTATTGGAAGGAAAGTTCAAATCCTTGTACGCCAACCGTTTGACGCAAGCGGACATGGATTCCGTACAAGCCAACCTGGGAAAACCATTTTTGCCTCAATCGGAAAAAAATGGACAGCAGATCGTGGTCTCCAATGCTGGAATCGTGACCAACGCTGTGATGCAGACCAATGGTCCGTTGCCTATGGGCGAATTGCCTTTTGACCAATATCGTTTTGCCAATCGAGATTTTCTGATGAATAGTGTGGACTATCTTACGTCTTCCAATCATTTGTTTGTGGCGCGCAGCAAGGATTTCATATTGCGCCTATTGGACAAACAAAAAGTCGACGAACAAAAATCTATGTGGCAATTTGTTAATATTGCCTTACCAATACTCTTAATAGTTGTTTTTGGATTTTTATTTCAATATATTCGTAAGAAGAGATACCAAACCAATTAACCTTTACGACTGAACAAAAGGCATCCGAAAAGTTCTAGTAAAAACAATCGCTCAGACACGACCATGACACACACGCAACTCGCATATCTTATTTTTGGCATTGTACTATTGGCAGCGCTTTTGTTCGATATCTTAGTATTGAGCAAAAAGGGGCACAAGACGACTATAAAAGAAGCATTGTTCCAAACTGGGTTTTGGACAGTGCTTGCGGTAGGTTTTGGCATTTTTGTATGGAAAGACGAAGGACTGAATTATGCAACCAAGTTTTTCAGCGCTTACCTGATGGAATGGAGCTTGAGTATTGACAATATTTTTGTATTTATATTGATATTTGGGTTCTTTAAAATTTCGGACAAAGATTCTGCAAGAGCCTTACTTATTGGGGTCATGGCGGCTATAGTATTCAGAGTTTTGTTTATTGCAGTCGGCATTGAGTTGATCGATCGTTTTAGCTGGATTATGTACATTTTCGGGGCGATATTACTATATACCGGCATCAAGCTATTCATCCAAAAAGACGATCACGAATTCAAACCGCAGGACTCGCCTATATACAAACTAGCCAACAAGTTTTTTACGGTCAGCCATCAAGAACCCAACGGAAAATTTTTCATAAAGGAAAATGGAAAACGCGCGATGACTAGCCTTTCGTTGGTAGTTTTGGTATTGGCGTTTACGGATATTGCGTTTGCGCTTGACAGTATCCCGACAGTGGTTTCACTCGTTCGCGGAGGTCCTAATGTTCCTTTTACCGAAGCGGATATTATGGTTATTTATTCCAGTAACATATTTGCCGTATTGGGTTTGCGTAGTTTGTTTTTCCTATTGAAAGGAGCAGCGGACAAGTTCAAATACCTGCAACAAGGCATTGCTTTTATATTGGTTTTCATCGGAGTGAAAATGCTGATTGAATTTTTCCATATTCACATTTCCATCTATGTTTCCCTAGCGGTAATCATATTGAGTGTAACAGTTTCAATATTGTATTCGCTGTATCGGAATAATCGTGTGGAGGAATAGTGATTTTTTTTAAAAATAGTATTCTTACGGAAAAATCGTCAAAAACAGATACGCCGCGAATATTGTCAGCAACACAATTCCATACAAAACATTCGTTTTCCCCGTAACAAGCGACAACATTACCGTAAAAATTGACAACATCAACAATACCGTAGATGTTGTGTCAATGCCCAATAATACAGGCGTATGGCTGAAAAAAGTGTAAATCGCCACTGCTGGAATTGTCAGTCCGATACTCGCGAGAGCTGAACCCAGAGCAAGATTCATGCTCGTCTGCAAACGGTCTTTTTTGGCAGCTTGCACAGCCGCAATACATTCGGGCAACAGCACTACCATCGCAATGATAATCCCCACAAGCGAGTTAGGAGCGCCCATAGACTCTACGCCCGTTTCTATAAAAGGAGAAAGCATTTTGGCAAGTAGGACGACTGCTCCCAAACAAACAATCAACAATAGCAAACTCAATATAGTTGTCTGTTTGGACGGTGGCGCAGCATGTGCGTTCTCATCCTCACTAAGATGACCGTTTTCGTCAATCGGCAGGAAATAGTTGCGGTGCCGGACCGACTGTATCATCACAAACCCGAAATAAATAATCAAACTAACAATAGCGACAAACACCAATTGCGGTTGTGAATATTGCGGACCAGGACGGCTAGTTGTATAGTTGGGCAATACCAAAGTCAATACCAGAATAGCACACAACGCAACTAAAGCAGAAGTCGCTGCATGTTTGGTTACGAACTGCTCCTTGTATTTTGTGCTTCCTACCAATATACAGATTCCAATAATGAACGTCAATATAATCATAATAGCCGCAAAAACTGTATCGCGTGCAAGTGTGGTTGCCTTTTCGCCTCCTGACGACATCAGCGACACTATCAACGAAACCTCAATCACCGTCACCGCCAATGCCAATATCAACGTTCCGAACGGTTCGCCTACTTTCTGCGCCACTACTTCCGCATGATGCACCGCAGCCAGTACGCAGGCTATCAATACCACGCTCAATATGATGATTGGCAGAGTTCCTACCATCCCACCCATTGTGAAATAGGCAATCCAAGCCACTATTGGCGAAACAATGGTCCATATCGGAAGAGATAGTTTGGATTTCATGGGAATGGATTTTTTGGCTATACAAACGTGAATCGTGTCCTTACGAAGATAAGACAGCAGGATGGCAGTTTTGTTTGGTAGGCGTCAAAAAATAATGATTTAACGTGAGTTCGGCAATCGAAATTGAATCTGAATTATATGTCTATTTGACCTTAATGATAGTATGAAAAGAAGAATAGCTTATTCAAGTAAAATTTTGAATAAAAAGCGGACAATGAGATTTCTCCCTAACGTTCGAAATGATGTTCAATTTTTGAAAGCTTATCAAAAAACATCGTCATTTCGAGTGAGGAACGAGCGAGAACTATTCTCACCGAAGGTAAATCTATTAGAAAAGGAAATCTTTCCCAATATGCGACGAACTAAAAAGCTCCTGGTATGTAGTCCTTATTTTATATAGCTTTTCTAATCCACAAAATACCTAATCGCCAGCTCATATCCTTTCATTCCCAAACCGGCAATCGTACCAACCGCAACGGCTGACACATAAGAATGATGGCGAAACGCTTCGCGTTTGCTTATATTGGAGATATGCACTTCGACAACAGGCGTTTTGACAGCAGAAATTGCGTCGCGAATCGCAACGGAAGTGTGTGTGTAAGCGGCAGGATTCATCACAATACCATCATAGTCAAAACCGATTTCCTGAATTTTGGAAACCAGTTCGCCTTCGATATTGCTCTGGAAATACGTCAGTTCTATATTGGGAAATATTTTTTTCAAGACTTCGAAATACTCTTCAAAACTTTGACTGCCGTAGATTCCAGGTTCGCGTACTCCCAACAGATTGAGGTTGGGTCCGTTTAGTATGGCGATTTTCTTCATAGTTCAAAAATAGTTAATAGTTGGACGTGACACGCCATTGCTGTAGGTAGATTGATAATTATTTAGGATTTTTGTACAACGAGTCTTTCTTCTATTTTCTCAATATTAAAATATCAATCGTGAAAAATGTAGCCTTCTTATTATTTTCTTCCTTGATTTTAAGCTGTACATCGTCCAAACCTACAGGCACGAGTGAAGTACCTTATACTATCGCACAAAACTATTTTGTAAAAAACGACGTCAAGGAAAACAATGCTTTCAAGATTACGTCACAGGCTGAGTTGGATGCTAGTTACGGCATTGGCCGTACCATGTCTGACAATAGCAAACCGACAGTTATTGATTTCAGCAAATCATTTGCCATTGCAGTCTTAGCTCCTGTATCGGATGAGATTTCAGGAATCCGTATAGAGTATTTGCAAAAAGGAAAGGATTCCTTATTCCTCCAATATAAAATCGAAAAAGGACAAAAGCAGAGTTTCTCTACTCGTCAAACAAAACTGTTGATTGTAGACAAGCAATACGACTTGCCTCTAAGCGTGTCAGAGAAATAAAGCAACCTGAATAAACAAAAAAGCGACTGAAATTCAGTCGCTTTTTTGTTTATTCAGCAGAATTAGGATCGGATTCTAATTCATGTTTTCCTTAATCAGTTTGATGAAGTCGTCAAACAAATAACGGCTGTCATGCGGACCGGGCGTTGCTTCCGGATGATATTGGACACTGAATGCAGGCGTGTCTTTCAGGCGGATACCTTCGACGCTTTCATCATTTAGGTTCAGGTGCGTGATTTCCACATTTGGATTCTTTTTCACACCATCTGCATCGATGCCAAAACCATGATTCTGCGTAGAGATTTCGCTGCGACCCGTAATCAGGTTTTTCACGGGATGGTTCAGCCCACGGTGTCCGTTGTGCATTTTGAAAGTAGGAATGCCGTTTGCCAAAGCCAATAACTGGTGTCCCAGACAGATACCAAAAAGCGGTTTCTTTTCTTTCAATATTTCCTTGACGGATTCAATCGCATAAGGCATGGAAGAAGGGTCGCCAGGTCCATTGGAAATAAAATAACCGTTTGGATTAAATTCTCTCAGTTTGGATACAGGCGTTTTCGCAGGGTACACTTTCATGTACGCACCGCGGTCGGACATACATTTCAATATGTTGCGTTTGATACCGTAGTCCATTACCGCAATACGTATAGGAGCATTTGGATCGCCGTAAGTATATTCTTCTTTTGTGGAAACTTCTTTAGCCAAATCCAAGCCATTCATGTCCGGAACTTTGGTCAACAAAGCTTTCAACTCCTCAATCTCCTGTGTTTCGGATGAGATTACACAGTTCATCGCACCTTTGTGGCGTACATGTATGACCAACGCCCTTGTGTCAACACCACTGATACCAACGATATTGTTGCTTTCCAGATAATCCTGCAAAGAACCGTCGGCCATCGGACGGGAATATTTCGCTTCCAGACTGCGGCAGATTACGCCCTTTATCTTAACAGAATCACTTTCGGTATCTTCCGCTTTTACACCATAGTTCCCAACGTGAACGCTGTTCATAATCAACATCTGTCCAAAATAACTTGGGTCGGTAAAAACTTCCTGATAACCGGTCATTCCCGTATTAAAACAAATCTCACCTCCGGCAATACCTATTTTACCAAAGGATTTACCATGAAAAACCGTACCATCCGCTAACAAAAGAATGGCAGGTTGTTGTTGATTGGGCATCTGTGCTAAAAAATTTAATTGCGCAAAATTATCATGTAATTGTCAATTATCCGAGGTTTTGCCCAACAAATAATTGCAATCGTCTTTTCCAACAAAAACAAACCCCGATAACCAAATGATTATCAGGGTTTAAGATATGTTTCAATGTATATTCTACTTCACTACGTCACCGGTAATAATCAATACGGTTGGCTGGTCAATACCTGCAAATTTTACCGTAACGGATTTGTCAAAATGTCCCACGTTTTCCGCATTGTATGTAGCGCCTATTTCAGCGGTTTTGCCGGGCAGAATGGGTTTTTTGGGATATTCCGGAGTTGTGCAACCACAGGAAGCAGTAGCCGTTTCGATGATTAACGGTTTGCTCGAGGTATTCGTAAAAGTGAATTTTGCAGTTGCGGGCTTGTTCAATTTTACATTTCCAAAACTGTGTTTCGTTTCTTTAAATTTCGCCCCATTGTCTTGTGCCATGGATAATAATCCCGCCAATACAAAACAAACTAAAAAAGCTATTTTTTTCATCAATCAAATTTTTAATTTAGTACTGCAAATATACCACCAGTTTTTTTAATTAGCCAACAACGAGTAACCTACGCGCGTTTTTATAAGTTCTTTAAAAGACTTCTTATCAAGTTTCGTACTTATCGCCGTCGCATCAATATCGTCCACATCGCCATTGTCCTGATTATTGTCAACGGTCACGGGCAATTTTTCATAACCGACGCCGCGAAAACGCAAAACCTTTACGATGTTGCTGTTTGTCTTGTCTTGGAAAAGCAAGGTCAGGCTACGGTTAAATTTACCGTCCGCATATCCGTTGAAGTTGATTTTTATGGAAAAAGTATCGCGTGGAGCATAAGGGCCGCGTTTCCATTCGGGAAGCGTGCATCCACAACTGACCTGTACATTCGCCAACATCAACGTGTCGGTACTGATATTCTGTATATGAACCGTGTAATCCACAGGTTTTTTGAACAAGATATTGCCAAAATCATGATCAGCGTCGTCTATTTCAATGTATTTGGACGCATCTTTTGGAACAGCTATTGCCGGCATCTTTTGGGCTTTTGTGGTCAATCCCGCCAGACACAGAATTCCTACTGTCACAACAACTCCGATTTTCATAGCCTAAATATTTGTAACAAATTTACAATAAAAATCAACCTCATACCAATTTCCAAAATTATTACGATTCCAATAACTTTGCCTAATGAAAATCTTGTGGTTACAATCCTCCGAGGCAAAATTAAAATCCAATTATATCAAGGACATATTGGATACATTGCAACACCAATATGATTTTCATATAGTCCTTTCTTCAGACGAGCCTGCCCAATATGGCGACAAGAAAAACCTTATAGTTGTCGCCACCAGCAAAGTCCAAAACAAATTACGAACCTGGCTCGACAACAATCTGAAATATGCGCCAATATTGAAAAAATGGCACATCGACAAAATCGTATTGGCAGGTACTTTCCTGAAAGTGGAATCGATCTTACCTCAATATCTGATAGTTCCACACATCAATTTTTCCATAAAAGAAGAAGACAAATCATTTGTACAAAACCATAATATTTCCTTCGTCACTTACGGAGAGAAAGTAAAGGAATCGATTTTATCAATTTGTCCAAACAAAGCCGTAACGCTTTACAATCCAAAAGTTTCCGAATTATTCAGACCTTTAAACTGGGAAGAATCTTTGGAAGTAAAAGAAATGTATTCGGACGGAAACGATTTTTTTCTAGTCAATAGTATTGGACAAAACGCAGACTATAGTGTCGATATTTTGAAAGGTTTTTCCGTATTTAAAAAATGGCAAAAGAGCAGCATGAAAATCCTGTTTATCAGCGACAACATACAAGAATTGCAGGAAAAAATAGCGAACTACAAATACCGCGACGATGTCCGCATCATTAATCAACCAAATGAAAAAGAACTAGCCAATGTCATTGCCGCATCCTATTGCACTATACATCTTCCGAAAGAAGACGGCGACAACAGATTTGTATTGGAATCCGTCCAATGCCAGATTCCCGTTTTGCTGAAAAAAGAAAGTACCGCGCTGACTTGGTTAAAAGACAATGCTTTCTATATTGACACATTTTCAACAGAGACTTTGGGGCAAGCATTCATCACGATGTACAAAGCGGAAAACGTGCGTTCGCATCACATCGACTATATGGAACATAATCCAATAAAAACGCAGCAGGACGGACTGGAAAATCTAATGGCGGCTTTATAGATGGGCTAGAAAACAGAAAGATCTGAAGGAGATTTCTCGCTCGTTCCTCACTCGAAATGACGTTGTCTTTTGAAAGACATGCTAAAATTCTAACGTCATTTCGACCACCGAGAGAAATCTCTCGCATTTCCCCAAATTTTATAGTCTAAATCCATAACGGTAAAGTTAATATACTCTTACAGGATCCTAAATTACGCCGTATTTCTTTTTGTACGCCATCAACAAAGAAATCACGTCACTATATGTATCAATTCCCTGCGGTTGATTATTGGACTTGAGATATTGTCCATAAATCATATTGACAACCTTACGGACTTTGGTACGGTAGGGCAGATAATACAAACGAATATCCCGAATATCCTTACGCACCAATGTATCCAAAGAAAGCCTAGCCTGGTGGTATTGGAGCGAATCACGCAGGAAAAGTTCGCTCGCTGCATATTGGTACATATCCAGATAAATAGAATACGAAAAGACTTTGTCATGTGAATGTGAGGCGGCCAGATAACCGACAAAATTAGCTTCATCTTCTGTCGCATAGCCCAACTGGTGCGCCATCTCGTGACAAGTAACCGAAGGTAAAACAATAGGAGGTGTCACCGTATTAATCTGCGCCTCGCCGGAAAATGGATTATAGTAGCCCGTATAACCTAAATAGTTGCCAACCACGCCAAACAAAGACGCTTTTATACTCTTATTTTTATATTGGAGGAACGGATAGGTTTTGCTGACTGAATCGTAAGCTTGTATTGATTTTTGGAACAATTCCTTATGCGGAATAGCAAACTGTTGAGGAGAAATATTTTTCCTGTAGTTGCTGGCTTTGACAGCGAGTTCCTCGGTTAGCTGCAATAAATCCTGCGTACTATAAGACTGTTTGTCCATTTGTAATTGGTAGGCAATTCCTTTTCGGTAATAGTTCCAACCCCAGAACATATAAAAAACCACATACAGAACACTCAATACCGTCGTCAGTTTTATCAACTTCGCACCGAAAATTTTCCACGTAATTTTTCGCCTAAAAAGGTTTTTCAAAAAACGGAAAACCTTTACCAAACAAGCGACTATCAACAACACGTAAAAAACATCGCCAATACTAAAAGGTAACCATCCAAACAAAAAGCGCAGCAACCTTGCAACATAAGGATATATACCTGTTGCATACCATCCTTCGACAGAGCTACTATAACCAATAACGCACTTGACTAAAACGACCAGCAATATAACTATTCCAAGTCTTATCCAATAAGGTTTAAAGTTGACTGATGTTTTTTGCATTTGTAATATCAATGACTGTATGACACCTGTAAATCAGGTTTCGTTTATTCTGTCTTAAAGATAATTGTTTTTCCCTGAAAACTAAACGGAGAAAGGCTCATAGTTATGAGCCTTTCTGAAATATATCAATCAAACATTAACGTCTTCCACCACTAGAACCTCTTCCAAATTTTCCTCCGTTGAAGTTTTCAGTACGAGTCTGTGTCGCGGGACGAGTTGTCGTTGCCGGAGGAGTTGACCTCTGCGTATTTTGTTGAAAACCTCCTCTGTTCGTGTTGGTAGCAGGTGCTGTTGTCTGCTGTTGAGGAACAGTATTCTGTTGTCTATTTGGCACACTGTTATTAGTTGCTGGCTGTTGTGTAGGTGTCGTTGTCCTTCCGCTATTGGACGAACCTCGATTCCAGTTACCATTGCCCCATCTAGTTTGCGTTCCTCCACTATTACTATTCGTATTGGTAGGAGCAGTTGGACGATTCACAGTCGGACTATTCGTACCCGTTGTTGGACTTGTAGTAGTAGGCTGTGTATTGTTCGCAGGCTGATTACCGTCAGTCCTTCTAGTAGAATTTCTAGTTTCATTCCCATTACTATTTCCCCTAGTCCAGTTCGGATTATTTGTTCCTCTATCGTTGTTGTTGGTAGTAGGGACTGTATTGGTTGGGTTCGTAGTATTGGTATTGTTAGTAGAAGTTCTACCTCCAAATCCACCACGATTATTGTTGTTATTATTGTTGTTTACGGCCTCATTACTGTTCCTACCGGCGTTATTGTTGTTCGTAGGATTATTTCTTCCGAAATTATTATTTCCTTGGGTATTTGTAGTTCCCTGTGTGGTACGACCTCTACTATTGTTGTCGTTGCTTGCACCAGCGTTACGTCCTGGGCGGTACACACTCATCTGTCCGTTGGAAACACGACCGTTATTGGACGCATTATTGGACTGCACCACGCGAACCGTATTGACAGGGCGACCAGTGAATCGACTTACGTCCGCAGCTCTTGGCCCAGCAGAATAACGCACATTGTTGTTCACTACATTATAGTTATTGATGATAGTTGTGTTACGTATGTAAACATTGTTCTGCGCAACTGGCACATAGTAGCGATTCATATTGGAATAACCCATGTAACGGCCAGGTAGGTAAGTCCAATGATTGGTAGGGATAGAACCTATGGAAATATTGACACTTAGGTTCATACCCGGACCAACGGGAGCCCATGCATAGTTGTTGGAAGCATTACCCCAATAGACCCAAGCTGGGGCCCACTGATATCCCGGTACCCAATACCAGCCAAGATTGGATGCAAATCCCCAACGTCCGTAGTGGAACGGAGCCCAACCCCAACTATAACCTGAGTTCCAACTCCAACCTAGATTGGTATTGACCCAGCTACCGTTGGAATAGTAAGGACGGAAACTAGGGTCAGAACATACCCACACCTGTCCGTAGCTGCCATAGTTTGTCCAAGAACCGTATGGACTCAACGCAGAATAGAAATTGTTGTAGCTAATTTCCGGCTCATTACTATTGTTATAACCATCGTCATAGCTATTGTCATAGTTGTCATAATTAGTCTGAGGCTGAGGTTGGTTATAGACCGTACCATTGTTACTAGGATATTGCTGTCCCTGCGAGTACACGGTGCAGCTTCCCAATCCCACCAGCATAAGCAAACCAGTCAAGGTTTTGCCAAGGTTTTTATTTATGTAAAAATTTTTCATTTCCAACTGTTTTTGGTGCTTGTTAATAATTGTTTTCCTGATTAGGAATAATCCAATATTAATGCCACAAGGTACAAATCCCTGCCATTTGTAGGTGGATTTGGTTAATATTTAGGTAAATTGTATTTTAGGCATACAGATTGCACCATCCATATCCATTAGTAAACAAAACCCTACCTTTACCGATTGGATTATTTGCCATAGATAGAAGGCACAGGAATAAATTACAAGCAGATGTTTTCATTTTTCAAGCCTAAGAAAGTCAAAGCCGACCTGTCGTTTATAGGCGTTGACATGCACTCACACTTATTGCCCGGACTGGACGACGGTCTGGAGCACATGGAAGATACAATTCGTTTCATCGGAGAGCTTCAGGAACTCGGTTATGAAAAATTGATATGCACGCCACATACATTGGCGGAAGTGCACCCCAATACGCCCCTGACCATTCTGCCGAGATTGGCGGACGTAAGAGCGGAGCTGAAACGGCAAAATATCCATTTTCCTATCGACGCAGCATCTGAATATATGACGGACATGAGCCTAGACGAAAAAATCAACAACGATTATCCCTTGCTCACTTTTGGTAAAAACCACAAACACATATTGATTGAAATGTCTTATCTGGCAGAATCGTCCAATATAGAAAACGTCATTTTCGCATTGATGGCCAAAGGTTTGCAACCAATATTAGCGCATCCCGAACGGTACAATTATTATCACGGCAATATGCAACGTTACCATCGCATGAAGGAGTTGGGGTGTCTGATGCAGAGTAACCTTCTTTCTTTCTCCGGATATTATGGCAAACCCGTCCAAATCGCCGCCGAAAAACTGGCAAAAGAGAACCTGATTGACCTATTGGGTACCGACATGCACCACGAAAGACATCTGAACGCCTTAAAAGAATTGGCAACAAGAGCATCTTTTTACAAAACTATAGAACACCTCCATATCCAAAACCGTGAGCTGTTCCTGGACGAAGGCAAGGAAATTGTCAGTACCAAAATTCCCGATTATTTTAAAAATAACGCAGCGGTATAGTTTTCGAGTATTTAATATCTTTTGCTCAATATAGAAACAAATTATCGTCCTACATCTAATTTCAGCTACATATGGCTTTAAAGCAAGTCAATAATTTTGCAATTAATAGAATTATCGTAATATTGCGATATTAAAATTTAGAAATGGGAGCAACAAAGACAGACCACTTTACAGACAAACAAAACCAAATTGCAACAATCGCAAAAGCTTTGGGACATCCTGCACGAATTGCAATCATTGAATATTTACTTAAAGTAAACCAATGCATCTGTGGCGACATAGTAAACGAACTTCCTTTGGCTCAACCAACCATTTCTCAACATCTTAAAGAACTTAAAAACGCAGGATTGATTAAAGGTAACATTGAGGGCAATTCGATTTGCTATTGCATAAATGAAAAGACTTTTGACATCTTGAAAAACTATTTCACAAAAATCATTACAACTGTAAGTAATTAAAAATGCTGTTAGCATTTTTTTTAATAACAACCATCGCAATATTGCAATAAAACGAAATAATAATTTTATGAAATTATCAGAATTAAAAACCATTCTACCAACATTAAACAATGTAGCGTTTCAATTGGAAAACGGAACTTTTGCTCCCGAACATTTTCACATTACAGAAGTCGGCTTTGTAACCAAAAACTTCATTGACTGTGGCGGAACAATCAGAGAAGAAAAATCTGTGAATTTGCAGCTTTGGAATGCTAACGATTTTGAACACAGACTAAAACCGATAAAACTCTTGAACATCATTCATCTTTCAGAAGAAAAACTAAATATTGCAGATGCAGAAATTGAAGTAGAATATCAAACTGACACTGTCGGAAAATTTGGTTTGTCATTTAACGGACAAAACTTTGAACTAACCAATAAACCGACAGCTTGTTTGGCTTCGGACAAATGTGGAACAAATAAAAAAGGCAAGGTCAATTTATCCGAACTCAAGACTGCGGAAACCGTTTGTTGTGCACCAAATAGTGGTTGTTGCTAAAACGTTATGAAAGAAAAATTGATAAAATACAAAAAGCCAATTATCATAACCGCTTCGGTAATCGTGTTGCAGTTGATATTTGGCTTTGATCCAAAATTTTGCATCATCAATATCATTTGGTTATTCGTTTAAAATATGACAAAGAAAATATTAGTGCTTTGCACAGGAAACAGTTGCAGAAGTCAAATTGCTGAAGGTTATTTGCAACATTTTGCAAACAATAGAGCGGAAATTTATAGTGCAGGAGTTGAAACCCACGGAGTAAATCCCAAAGCAATCGAAACAATGAAAGAAGATAGAATTGATATTTCAAATCATACTTCTAACAATATTGACGAATATCGACACATTGACTTTGACTTTGTGATTACGGTTTGCGACAATGCTAAAGAGCGTTGTCCATTCTTTCCAACCAAAGCAAAAAAGTTTCATCATAATTTCCCAGACCCAGCAAAGGCAGTGGGAACCGAGGAAGAAATTAAAGAACAATTCCGAAAAGTGAGAAATGAAATCAAAGATTATTGCAAACAATTTATTAGTGAAAACTTGTAACCGAAAAATAAGGACTGACGAGCAGTATGACAAAAAGAGTGGAGTTCATGGCTAACTTGAAGGTTCGTGCAAATGATATTACTAAGCGGCGGACTCGAAACATTTATTTAGTTGGATCATATTGAAAATACCGTCACTATTCCCTGATTTTTTATCGAGAAAAAACGGGATGAAAACACTTTCCAACTACCTTTATTCAAACGAATAAAGCAAATGTTTTCTCTTCCATACAGCAAGTTGCCCAATATAGGCTTGACTATTTTTTCGGAAATGAGCCAGCTTGCCGCACAATACAACGCTATCAACCTCGGGCAAGGATTTCCAGACTATCCGATGGACGATAACTTGATTGCAGCGGTCAACAAAGCCATGCAGGACGGCAACAACCAATACACACACACCAACGGCTATCCGCTGCTACGTCAAAAGCTAGCCGAAAAAGTCGCAGAACTATACCAAACCAATGTCAATCCCGAAACACAAATAACGGTCACGCCCGGTGGTACTTACGCGATTTATTCCGCATTGACGAGTTTTTTGTTGCCCGGCGACGAAGTAATTGTGTTCGAACCCGCTTATGACAGCTACGTTCCCAATATTGAACTTTGCCAAGCCATTCCGGTTTTCGTCAGGTTGGAAGCTCCTGATTTTCAGATACCTTGGCAGACAGTTCGCGAAAAGATTTCCCCTAAAACCAAAGCCATCATCGTCAACTCTCCGCACAATCCGACCGGAAGCGTGTTGAGCGCACAAGACATGGAAACGCTAACGGAAATCACACGCGACACTTCCATTATCGTTATATTGGACGAAGTGTATGAACACCTAATTTTTGACGATAAAAAGCACGAAAGCCTATTGCGTTATCCCGAACTACTGGAACGTGGTTTTGCCTGTTTTTCTTTTGGGAAAACCTATAATTGCACGGGCTGGAAACTTGGTTACGCCATCGGAGGAGAAGCGCTGATGAAGGAATTTCGAAAAGTCCACCAGTTCAATGTTTTCAGTTGTTTTACACCTACACAGGTTGCGTTTGCACATTTTTTGGATAATAAAAGTGCGTATCTGGAACTAGGAAAAAAGATGCAGGCTAAAAGGGATTTTCTTTTGGAAAAAATGAAGGCGACCGAGTTTGAACCTTTGCCATCTTTCGGCGGCTATTTTCAATGCTACCAATACAATGGCGAACGAAAAGAAACCGGAATCGAACTTGCCAAAATCATCACACAGGAAAAAAAGGTAACCACCATTCCGGTCAGCGCATTTTATCATGACGGCGGCTCGCCCAACCAGATTTTGCGTTTCTGTTTTTGCAAAAAAGAAGAGACATTGGAAGAAGCGGCTTGGAGGTTGTCGAGATGATGCAATAACACTCAATATTTTTTCTATTGTTACTTTTCCTTGATGAAAAGTAACCAAAAATGAAGTCGTTGGCAGGCGAATGCTACGCACCGTTCAGCTACGGCTTCGGCTGTCGTCTTGCCGACACAGTATCAGTTATGATAAACCGAAAAAACTACGCAATCTCCTTCAGAAACTGTGAAGGTGTCATTCCCGTATTTTTCTTGAATACATTGGAAAAATAGGCATAATCCTCATATCCAAGCCAGTCGGCAATTTCACTTAGATTTTTGGACGAATTGACCAGCATTCTTTTTGCCTCCAATATGACACGGTCCAGTATGATGTGGCTTGCAGATTTTCCTACAATCTGGTTGGCAATGCGGTTGAGATGTTTGGGAGAAAGGAACATTTTTGCTGCATAAGCTGCAACTGATTTTTCCTTTTTGAAATTTTCCTCCAATAGATTCTCAAACTGACGATACCATTGCTGGTAAGTTCGTTGCGTTTTGCCTGTTCCCATTTGGTTTTTGACCAACGGGCGCAGTATTTCAATATAAATCTGCGTGATTAAAGTTGCGAGATAGATATTTTTCCAAAAACCATCCGAACTGTACTCCAACAGTAATTGTTGCCAAAGACGATGAAAATGTCCGTCAGGAACAAAAGGAATAAACAGCGATGGCAAAAAAAGCTGCTGAATGCGAAATTTTTGCAACTGGTTGTATATCAATTGTCTTTCGTCAAAAAGCAAATTGGAATGAAAGAAAATATAACCGTCGCAATCAGCCGACAGTTCCCAGGAATGTATCTGACCAGGATACAATATGAACAGACTTCCCGGTTCGACTTTATATTGGACAAAATCAATATCGTGTGTGCCCGTTCCGTGCGTGAAATAAACTACAACGGTAAAAGCATGCCGATGCGGCTTCTCAATATATTGATGAAAACTGTTGAGGTGACCGCGCAGCGTATTGACGTAAAATTCATGCGAACTTTCAAACTGCTGAAACTGCCCAATATGTAAGGTATTGACCGTATTCATAAAAATGTCCCAATATTACAAATATATGTACTAATACAAACAGAAAAACTCATCACTGCTGATTTAACTTTGTCCTATAATAAAAACACACTATGAAGGCTCAAAATACAACCAAAAGCAGCAATGCTCTTATCAACACCTTGCAATGCAAATGCCCAAGATGTCGCGAAGGCAAACTATTCGTCAGCGCCAATCCCTACAAATTGAGCCAGACAATGGCAATGAAAAAAGAATGCCCTGTATGCAAACAACCAACGGAAATCGAAGTAGGTTTCTATACTGGAGCGGCTTACGTCGCATACGCCTTGACCGTTGCATTAGCGGTCAGTATATTTGTAGCTTATTACGTACTGATTGGTTTTACGTTTTCGATTAATGACAACCGCATATTTGGCTGTCTGGCCACGGCTGTATTGGCAATTGTTGCATTGACTCCGGTCGTTATGCGCGTGTCCCGTTCTATCTGGTTGAGCCTTTTCGTTTCTTATGAACCTGAATGGAAAACGAGCGATGCCAACAGCTACGAAAGGACCAATCCCATAGGAATGGAAGCTGCTCATTAAAAAATAAAAAAGCGCGGTTGTAAGCCGCGCTTTTTGAAATATGTTGGAATCAAATGATTCCTATTTTTTAACGTCTAACAGTTCAACTTCAAAAATCAAAGTACTGTTTGGTCCTATTTCCGCGCTGACTTGTTGCGAACCGTATGCCAAATCAGATGGCAAAAACAAACGCCATTTACTACCGACAGGCATCAACTGCAAGGCTTCCGTCCAACCTTTGATAACACGGTTCAGCGGAAAAGTGGCAGGCTGACCACGACGTACCGAACTGTCAAAAACTGTCCCGTTAATCAACGTGCCGTGGTAATGGCAAGTCACGGAATCCGTAGCCCCCGGTTTTTCGCCGTTTCCTTCGGTTATGATTTCATATTGGAGGCCGCTTGGCAATGCTACAACGCCGTCCTTTTTTGCGTTTTCTTCCAGAAAGACTTTTCCAGCTTCAGCATTTTGTTGCGCTTTCTCGTTTTTCATTGCAAATAATTTATCTGCTATTCCCATGTTTTCAATTTTTAATTGACAAAGTTACCACAATCCCCTAGCTTTCCATTCAAACGATGCAGTGAATTAACATTGCCTATTTTTTAAAAAGTTGTTGTTCGCAAAAACTTTTTTGCAATATGCTTGTTTCAATAGATATATGATAACCAACATGAAAATAGTTTTTGGCCATTGTGGACCATGATTGTCATTTGTAATTATTTAAAAATATTATCATGTCACCTCTCGACGAGTTGGAACCTCGATTCACAGCAATGAGGTCAACGGAAAACAAGATATTCTTATATGCTTTTTGCGTATTGATAGCACTTTGGCTCATTGAGATATTTTACCAGTTATTTCTCATCATTAGCCAATTGGTACATCAATCGGAAACGACGGATCCTTTTGGAAACGGCGTTCTTTTTGTCATAGGCTCCTTATTGGTATTGGGTTCCCTCATTTTAGTCACGAAAAAGAAAGAACCCTTTTACACACACTTGATTATAAACGAAGAGGGCATTACCTATTTTGACAATTATCATTTCCGTCCTAGAAAAATCATCCACTGGACACAATTGGTATCCTCTCCACTAAAGTCCAACAACAACCAAAGAGACATCCTCTATCATCCGTTCTTCGTTGGGACCTCCGAGATAATGTTTTGGTATGAAGACCATGAAAAGCTGCTGTTACACAAAGAAAATTTTGGAGGTTATGGCTGGATTCCGCTTGTTTATAACAACAAGAAATGTCTCAAGTGTGCATTCATAACAGGAATATTGACGTATAGGAAAGACCTGCGTGTAGACCCAAAACTAATGAGGTATAAGGTCTACGCTATTTGATAAGCGCGACGATATCCGGGTCATTTTTGATATGTGACATCTGGTTCAATATCCAGTTCGCATGCCATTGCACATAACGTTCGCCTGAAGTTGGCTGATATTTTTTCGGGTTGGGGAGGCAGGCGATAATCAATGCAGCTTCCCTTCTTGTTAGGTCTTTTGCCGGTTTGTGAAAGAAGTGCTGTGCGGCAGCTTCCACTCCAAAAATTCCGGGTCCCGTTTCTATTACATTAAGATAGACATTCAATATGCGCTTTTTGCCCCAGACGATTTCTATCACTTTTGTAAAATAAAATTCTGGAACTTTCCGGACGTATTTCATCACGCCTTCTCCTTGCCAAAGAAAAACATTTTTAGCAGTCTGTTGGCTAATCGTACTTGCCGCGCCGCCACGCACTCTTTTTTTGTGTTTGGTCGAAAGGCTTTTCTCCATTGCATCCCAGTCAAAACCGCCATGGTCGGGAAACATCTGGTCTTCACTTGCAATTGCGGCCAACTTTATATTGGACGATATTTCGTCCGCACTTACATAATCCCGCGACAATCCATTTGCACCCAACCAACTACTCAACTGCGTCAATGTAATTGGCGGCATGACAAATCTGCAGCAGCCCGCATAGACCGTAGATGTCAAAAATAAATACAGCAAAATCTTCCAAACGCGCTTCATCATGAATCCAGGATTACGGCGGCGAAGTTAGCAATCCAATACCCATTTTGCGAATAAGTCCATTAATATTTTACCAAATAAAAGAAGATTCGATTCCATATTATCTTTGCCACATTATGACTGGAACAGACAACGCAATCCTTCGGCAAGTAATCGTACACAAAATCGGCAATCCTACGCGCGGCGAGGAACTCAAACTATCTGCCAACGCACTTACGCTCAATGACGATTTGGTCAAAGGATTGTTGAACAAATATTTCCTCGGAGCTTTCAACGAAAACGACCGCTACCATTTTTCACATCTGAACGATGTCGCGCTTAATGAAGTGTACAACTATGTCTCTTCGATTTTCGAAAATCCCAAATCCTTTTACGAACAGTCCGTTTGGCTTGCGCAGTTTTTGTACAGTAAGAGTACGCATGTAAAAGTAAAAGAAGGCGAGCTATACGTTGCACATTTCGACAACGTCTTATTGGACAACGAAGAAGTCGAAGCCGTTGGTATTTTTAAAAGTGAAAGCAAGGAAACTTTTCTGAAAGTTTTTCCTCATGGCGAAAGTTACGAGGTCGCGCAGGAAGAAGGCATCAATATCAACAAACTAGACAAAGGCTGCCTGGTTTTCAGAAAAAACACGGCAGACGGATATGTGTGTTGCGCAGTGGATGCGACCAATAAACAAAACGAAGCGCAATACTGGATTAATGACTTCCTGCAACTCAAACCATATGAAGACAGCTACCACAATACGGAAGACTATCTTTCCCTATGCAAACAATTCATTACCGAAGAGTATCCCGCAAAATTTGAAGTTTCCAAAAGTGACCAGATAGATATGATGAATCGCTCGATGGATTTTTTCAAAACGCAGGATCAATTTAATATTGATAACTTTACGCAGGACGTGATGCACCACGAAGAAGTGATTGATAGTTTCAAGGATTTTAAACAACGTTATCAATCATCGCACGATGTTGCGATGGACGATGATTTTGACATCCACCTTTCCGCTGTGAAAAAACAGGCAAAGTTTTTCAAGCAAGTATTGAAACTAGACAACAACTTTTCTATTTACATTCACGGAAGGCGGGATCTAGTAGAGAAAGGACTGGACGAGGTTACTGGACAACAATACTATAAGTTTTATTTTCAGGAAGAAAAATAATATCAAAAAATATTCAACCAATAAACAGGAATACTATGAGAATACTAACAGCATCACTAAGAAAAAACGCCATACAATTAGCTTCATTGCTATTGGCTGTGACTATGCTACTGATGACCTCCTGCAATCTAGTGTCAGAAAGTTTCTATCAAGGAAAACTAGCCGGCATGATTAACATGGTCAATAAAAAATGTCCACGCATAGTTGCCACCGGCGTACGTCTGGACAGTGCATCTGTCCAACCCAAAAAAACAGTAACATTCCACTATACCATGACCGAAGTAGCTCTGGAAGACATAGACACTACCATATGGAAAAGAGCCGTAGATAGTGCACTGGTTGTCGACATACGGAAGGAAGTCGACCTAAAAGAACTCAGAGAACATGACGTAACTTTTGTTTATGATTATTTGGACAAAAACAAACAAACAATTGCAAAGTTTTACATCACGCCTGACAAATACCAATTCAAGAAATAAAACATCCAATATATTTTTAATCAACAAAAAACAACAACTATGAAAAAGTCCTTTAAATCCATTTTAAAAACGCAACTATTGTCTGCTGTTTTATTAATCGTTACAGTTTTTGCACTGCAATCCTGTGGCTCTGACATGAAAAGCAAACTAGAAAAAGTTGCCAAAGACATCAACACTAAACTTCCCATGGAGCTCGGCAACGGCATCAAATGGACGAAAGCCGAAGTCGTGTCAGAAAAAACTTTCAGGTATGTCTATACACTTGAAAACATTAGCGCAGCCGACATAGACACAACTCAATTGAAAAAACAACAAACACCTGCGATGTTAGAGGCGATTAAAACACAACCGTCCTTGAAAGAATTTAGGGACAATGATGTCACAATGCAATACGACTACAACGACAAAACCGGTAAATATGCCTATCAAATAATTATCACTCCGGAAATGTATAAAAAATAAGCATGGACTTACGCAAAATATTTCTTTTCGCTTTCACTATATTGGTTGCCCTACAATCGTATAGTCAAGATTTTAAAATAATTCCGTTAGGCGTACATGGCGGACTCGAAGAAAACAACTTGTCATCCTATCTCGTCGCCAATAAAAACAGCGATAAGTATATTGCATTGGACGCAGGAACTTTGCATGCAGGAATCGAAATCGTCGGAAAGAAATATTTTGGTAAAACCGCAACGAAAGCACTTCAGGAAAATATAAGCGCCTATTTTATTTCGCATCCACATTTGGATCATCTAGCCGGATTAATACAAAATGCTCCGGCAGACACTAAGAAAACCATTTACGGATTGCCTTTCACGGTCGATGCCATATCCAAACATTATTTCAGTTGGGACACTTGGGCCAATTTTGGGGACATGGGAGAAACTCCACAGCTTAAAAAATATCATTTGCAGGAAATGAAAACAGATGAATCCATATTGGACTCATCGAGTGGACTTTCCGTAAAAGCATTTCCTTTATCTCATTCCAGTCCCGGAAAAAGTTCAGCCTTTCTGGTAGAAAATACAAATAACAATTACCTACTTTATCTTGGTGATACCGGAGCTGATACTATTGAACATCAATCCAATCTTCGGGATTTGTGGCAGCAAGTTGGCTCACTCATCACAAACCATAGACTAAAGAGCATCATGATTGAGGTTTCCTATCCAAATAGCCAGCCCAACAATCAATTGTTCGGACATCTGAAACCCAAACTATTAAATCAGGAACTACAAAAACTAAGCGCATTTACCTCCAAGGAACAACTATACGATTTTCCTATTATAGTTATTCACATAAAGCCGGAAGGAGACAATGAAAGGACGATAAAAGAAGAGGTAAAAAAAGAAAATCCATTTCATATAAAATGGATTTTCCCGAAACAAGGCAAGATGATACAACTGTAAAAATCTGTTTTGTAAAGAAAGAGAAATAATCGCCATTACTCGAGATACAATTCTTTCAATTTATTTATCCTAGCTGCATCCAATCCCAAACCATTCTGTATAAACAAGTCCAATGAACCGTATTGTTTTGCCAAAGCATCAAAAGATGCTAGTAAAAATTTTCCTTTTGCAATACCGTAATCCTTTGCTCTCTGAGGAGATACGCCATATTTTTTTACCAAAATAATAGCCACTTCCTCATTGTAGGATTTTCTGTACTTATTTGTAAGTTCATAGTCGACAATGATTTGCTGTTGGCCTACTCCTAACACATATTCAATCAATGCGGCACCGATACCAGTTCTATCTTTCCCACCAACACAGTGAATAATCATCGCACTGTCCTTAGGCAAATCCAAAAGTTCCTGAAACATAGGCTTGTAACGGTCAGCCAGCGAAGAGACATTTCGGTAATAATTTTCTGCACCTTCATCGGACTGGGACACCGTACTTTTTTTCATGTCGGCTGCCATAGAGCCCCAATCATCAGGCATTCCATCGACGCTTCCAGCATCACAGGCTATATGCTTTATTTGTTTGGGTAATATGTCCGGTCCATAAGCAATCTCTTTAGGTCCACGAAAATCGACAACTTTTGAGTTATTTAACAACGACAACAACAATGTATCTTCCGGAGTGAGTCCTGCCAATGTTGCCGAACGGTAGATTTTTCCAGACTTTATTTTCTTTTTGTCTTTAGTTACATACCCACCAATATCTCTAAAGTTGTAAGTACCATGCAATGGCAGTTGATTGTTCTGAGCAGAGACAGACGTAATTACCAATATGCTTGCGATAAATAAAAATATTTTATTGATGTTCCTGTTCATCTTTTTGTGATTTGAAATAAGTTGATATGGTTTCAATGTGGTCTGTATTGATATAGTCCACGCCCAACTGTTGAAATGTTTTCCATGTCAACAAGTTGTCGGGAGCATTCCAAAAGCGTACTTTTTTCCCTAATTGGTGTACTCGTTTGACTATTGAATCAAGTATGTGATATTCTTTTGGGGAAATAGGAAAAGTCCCATCCCATTTTACAAAATGGTGCAAATCATCACTAAGCATAGCGATGTGTGACAATATTTCGGGTGAATACACATATCTAAACTGCCCATCAAACATAACAAAAATCGGCAATTCCTTCACTACAGATTCCGAAGGCAAATGTCCTGTAATGACGATAGGTGTATGAGGATTATGCAATATAGTTGGGAATTTTTCCAGTTCTTTCAATAGCGGATATATCTCAGAATCTCCGGCTGTTTTCATTTCAACTAGCAGTTGTAACAATTTGCCGGTATCGGAAAAAGGGTAAGGAGGATGTTTGGCTATTTCATTTTGCAATGGAATAAGATACAGGCCGGCAAGGCTTATACTATCCACTAAATCCTTTTCATCATGCCCAATCAGAATTTTTCCATTTTTCCAATACGTGTCTGCTTCTATCGACCCAAGCCCATGATTATATGCCAACCAAAACGGTTGCTTCTGCCTATAATCGTTGTGGGAATGGACCTTAGAAATCGTATAGTTTGTTTGCTGTGCAAAAGCAGATTGCATGGTGATGAGACACCATGCAATTATTAGAAATTTGATATTTTTCTTTCTATTCATTACCATCCTGCATTTTGCTTGATTACACCACCGCTATTATCGATTTCCTTTTGTGGAACAGCCCATACGGCATTTACAATAGGGTCAAATTTTCTAGCTGGCCATACTACTTGTCCATTTGAACCATGCGCAGGTATGGCATAAGCAGCCGATGCATCACCCCAACGAACCAAATCTCTATGACGATCTGCGAACTCCCCTGTGAGTTCGCAACGTCTTTCCCTTTTCAGGTCTTCCATCGTCATACCTGTTTTGGGAGACAGCCCAGCACGAACGCGTATCCTATTCAGTTCTGTATCCCCTGTACCAGCACCCTTCAACATAATCGCAGCTTCCGCTTTAATCAAAAGCACTTCCGCAAAACGCATCAACGGTACGTTCAGATTGGTAGTAGGATTGTCCCCGTTAGGGCTCACAGTCGTTCCCACAGCATCTTTATATTTGAATGGATCCATATATTTTCTAAATTGATACCCAGACAGACTATTTAGGGAAGAATAAACCATATCATCCCCAAAGTAAGTAAAATGGTCGCCTGGTTTCAATATAGTTATGTCTCTACGTTTGTCCCCTGACACATAAGCATCATACAATTCTTTCGTCGGCATATAATATCCCCAACCGTTGTATTTGCCCCATCCTTTATTTTCTAACATAACGCCTGGTAAAATACTGCCCCAGCCACCAGACCCACCAGGTGTCGCCAATGCAGACCAGACATATTCCTTGCTATAATTATTTTCAGCTTTGAAAACATCTCCAAAATCGGACAACAAATCCCTATTACCTTGATTGATGACAGAATCTGCATAAAGAATGGCATTGGCATAATCCTTCATATAAAGATAGGTTTTGGCAAGATAACCCCAAGCCGCAACTTTGTGAGGTCGCCCATAATTGTCGGTGGACATATCCTCGATATGGGAAAGATTCTGAGCTGCATTTTTTAATTCAGAAATGATATAATTATAGTTTACTGTAACATTTTCTGCACGTGGAGTAGCCTTGGAATCATCCATGTTTTCACGAGTAACTAACGGCACACCCTGTCTACTATCCCCATAATTAGCAGCCAACTGAAAATACATCAAACCACTATTGAAATAGGCTTCTCCCAAGAACTGTTTCTTCTTAGCCTCATCTATCGACATGGTCGGTACATGCCGTATGACATCGTTGGCACTTCTGATAATGGCATATCTCCATTGCCATTGCGGTTCCATATAACTACCTCCAATATAAGACGAATTGAAATTTCGGATATTGTCCGCTTCCGGCTTGACACGCCCGGTAACCATATCGTCACTTGCGTTGATAAACCAAAAAAGTCCTCTTCCGTAGAAATTATCTTGATCGAGATATGCATACATCGCATTGACTCCCAATTGGGCATCCTGCTCAGTCCTCCAATAGGTACTAGATGTGGGAGCTCCTTGAGGAGTGATATCCAACTTTTTGGAACAGGAATGCAGCACTGCAACCAGTCCAATACAAAGCGGGATTTGATATAAATATTTAAGTTTCATTAGAATAAAAAATTTGAATTAGAAATTAATATTGGCTCCTATAATGAAAGAACGAGACTGCGGATACCTAGCCATGTCTATCCCATATTGGTCCATACCTAGCTCTGGATCAAAGCCACTATATTTGGTAAAAGTCAATAGATTGTTGGACGTGACATAAAATCTTGCACCCTGTATTTTTATCTTTTTAATCAAATTACTAGGAACTGCATAGCCAATAGTCGCACTCTTAACTCTCAAGTAAGAACCACTCTCAAGATAAAAATCGGAGTTCGTTCCAAAATTTCCGTTGGCGTCGCTTGCCGTGATACGAGGAATATTTGTATTGGTATTCGTGGGAGTCCATGCGTTTAAAATATCTTTTAGCATATTATAGTTCTGACCAACCCCGGCATTCAGACCTGTATATTTTAAGGCATTGAAAATCTTGTTGCCTCCAACTCCTTGCAGAAACAGATTAAGGTCAAATCCTTTGTAACTAAAATTCAGACTAGTATTGTATGTTATTTTCGGATATCCGCTACCGCTCGCAACACGATCATTGTTGTCAATTTTTCCATTACCATTTGCATCGACAAACTTAATGTCTCCGGGTTTTGCATTCGGTTGAATCAAGTTTCCGTCTGCATTGACATATTTGTTTATTTCGTCCTGCGACTGGAATAATCCTGCTGTTTTTACCAAATAATAAGAATACAAAGGTTGCCCTACCTGCAAACGTATTGGAGTGAGTGCGCCTCTGACGTTAAAGTCAACAGAAGAAGATGTTATACCATTAGGCAGGGACAATAGTTTGTTACTCAACGTTGTCACGGACGCGTTGATACTATATTGGAAATCCTTTTTAGAATCGCTAGTATAGTTAAAACCAAACTCAAAACCTTTGTCTTGCGCATTGCCACCGTTTTGCCATTGTCCAGACACACCCGTCGTTCCCGCTAACGGCACATA
>JAATFC010000062.1 GCA_015655435.1 Chitinophagales bacterium
AAGGTTAAAAAATAATGAAAAGGATGAAGAACTCATTTCTTCACGCACAGGTTTTAGAGAATTGGAAATAAAAGGACGACAGTTTTTGGTAAATGGTATTCCCGTTAAGTTAAAAGGTGTTAACCGACACGAGAACTGGCCAGACAATGGGCATGCTATTACGGAAGAACAAATGGTAAAAGATATGCTGTTGATCAAACAAGCCAACTGTAATCATGTACGTACCTGCCATTATTCTGATGATCCGCGCTGGTACGAGCTTTGCGATGAATATGGAATTTATCTTGTGGCGGAAGCAAACCTTGAATCTCACGGAGCTTGGGATCAATTTAATGAAGAGCCAACTATTAAAGCAGCTATTATAGACAGAAATGTTGCTAATGTAGAAAATTTTAAAAATCATCCTTCCGTAATAATATGGTCTTTAGGTAATGAGTGTGGTAGCGGCGGTACTAATTTCAGGGCAGCTTTAAACGCTATAAAAAATATTGATCCTACCCGTCCTACACACTATGAGGGATTCGGTATTGGAAACAATAATCCTGCAGACTTGGATAGTCGTATGTACACAGGCTTACGGGAGGTTGAAAAAATTGCAAACGACAATGGTTATAACAAACCATTTTACTTGTGCGAGTATGCCCATACCATGTTTAATTCTATGGGCTCTATTGATAAATACAATGAGCTTTTTGATAAGTACCCAGAGTTATTAGGCGGTGCTGTGTGGGAATGGCAAGATCAGGGATTGTATAATAACAGAGATCCTTATCATCCTATAACTGCCTATGGAGAAGGGTTTGGAGAGTTTCCTAATGATAAATATTTTATTCATAAAGGTGTTGTTTTTTCTGATAGAAAATTAAAACCACAATATCCGGAACTAAAACGTGTATACCAATGGATTAGTGTAACTCCGGTTGATTTTGATAAACAAACGTATAGAATAAAAAACAGGTATCTGTTTACTGATTTGTCAAACTTTGCTGCTCAATGGACAATGAGTGAAGATGGACAAAATATTGCTTCAGGTATACTAAAAGTTGGAGCACTGCAGCCGGGGCAGGAGAAGGCAATTACTATCCCGTATAGAATAAAGAAACAGCCCAATAAAGAATATTTTGTTACAGTTTTCTTTACATTAACTAAGCCTGTAATGTGGGCAGATAAAGGTTTTGAAATTGCTAATGTACAAATGGAATTACCTAAAACAGAGGCAAAACGAGTAGTTCCATCTAACAACGGCACACTTAAAGTTAATGAGTCTGATAATGCTATTCAGATAAACGGGAATGGTTTTGCAATGTCTTTTGATAAGAAAAAAGGAACATTCACATCTCTAATAAAAAAGGGTAAAGAACTTTTGCAAAATCAAGCGGGGCCTATGCTGCACTTGTGGAGAGCGCCACACAGAGATGATGATATGTGGGCTTATTGGGATTGGGACAAATACGGACTCAAAAAACTTAACTGGAAAGCCGACAATATAAAACTTACAAAAGTTACGGATGGAGAATATACTATCAATATAGTATTATCAGGTGAAGGACAAAATGGATTCTCGGTGCAACACAGCGTGTTATATACCATAACGGGCAACGGTCAAATAACAGCCAAAAATGACGTGGAGTTTAAAGGAGCAAGATTCAGCTTAGCACGTATTGGTGTAAGAATGTTTTTGGATAAATCTTTGGATGACGTATCCTACTTTGGACGAGGACCTATGGAAAATTATGCCGATAGAAAAATAGGTTCCAATGTAGGTATTTATAATGCTTCTGTGCAAGAATTAATGACACCTTATGAAAAGCCTATGGAGAACGGGAACCATGAAGACATAAGATGGCTAAGCGTTTCAGACAAAGAGAAAAATACAATCGGAATAGAAAACAATGGTACCCTATTACAGTTTTCTATGCTTCCTTATAGTGATGAGGAAATGGATAATGTAGCTTACAAAATAGATTTACCCAAACCGTCACATACCGTTTTATGTGTGAGCTATAAAACACTGGGTGTGGGTTCGAATGGTTGCGGTCCAAGACCATTGGATGAATACAAGGTTTTTCCAGACAGAACGGGCTTTAGTTATATCATTCAACTGAAATAAGAATATACTTTTTCCGTTAAAGAAACGTTTCGAATGTCCCGTTTCATAGTCTGAAAAGAAAAATGCCGGCAATATTTGCCGACATTTTTTCTTATTTATTTCACTTCCTTGTTGCTGGTTACTTCATAGCGCAAAGCTGTTTCAATGAGTACATCCGAAAGATTATAAATATCATCCAAAGATTTTATTTCGTTTTTTATTTCTTTTTTGCTATCGTCAAATGTTATGACAAATTTTTTATTTCCGTCCAATATCAATCTGCATATTGTTTTTCTATTGTTGTCGTCAAATAATATAGCAAAATAAGATTGGGCATCTCGGTATGCTATTTTTTCAATTGGGATACTCTTCCTCAATATTGATTTAACAATCAGAAAACCTTCGATTTCTTCTTTTGTAGTAATTATTTTATTGTCGGGCTCCCCTGTAATAGCAGCCATGTCGGTAGCCGTTTTCTGATCTTTGTTGTCTTCTTTTGTAAGAGCGGTTTTTAAGGTTTCCGTAATAGTATCGTTAAAGTATTGGGCAAAAGTTTTCTTGACCAAATCCGTAAATAAGTCCAATATCTTTTGAGTTACTACTCCACTATAAACTTGTTTCGCAAAATGTTTGACAAAATCTGGTGAAGGGTTCGTCGTTTCTTCTTTTATTAGCGTCTTCAGTTCTCCCATGTATTTTAGTTCACTGGCCGTATTGACAATCTTTTCAGTGTCAAAATATGCTTTGTGAAATTTTTTCAATTCCTCGATTTGATTGTCTTTCATATCGGTTACGTCAAAAACAAAAAACGGTTTTTCATCCATTTTATTTGTTTCAACCAAATCCGTATAAAATCGGTATTCAATACCATTTGTAAGAATCGAAAATTTTGCTTTTGTACTATGGAAATAACGGAATAGCTGCGAAGAATTTTGAAAGTTTAGTGGAGATCCATGCCATTTACACTCTATCAGAATGATGGGTTCGCTATCCTTCATTAATGCGTAATCTATCCTTTCACCTTGTTTTATTCCAAGGTCAGCCGTAAATTCTGGAACTACATCAAACGGATTAAATACATCGTAGCCTAGTTCTTTAATAAATGGCATGATAAATGCATTTTTAGTAGCCTCCTCGGTAAGTACATTGTCTTTTAGCTTGACAACTCTTTCTCCCAATGACTTAATTAAATCTTTAAAGTCCATAAGATATTTTTGTTTTATTTCTTTATTCTCTTTGACGCAATATAGAGTCATTTATATTTTCGGACTTACGGAAAACCATAATTTATTACAATGCTAAATTGTATATGAAAAGACCTCGTCATCTATTGACGAGGCCTGATACGACAATGAATAAACTATTATTTGGGAAGATAGCTTCTCAATGCATTGATATAGTTGTCAAATGCGTCAATTCCTTTGTCGGTGATTGCACAAGTAGTATGGGGATAGTTGTCCTTAAAAGATTTGACCACAGTAATGTAGCCGGCATCTTTTAATTTTTGTAATTGCACACTCAGGTTGCCGGCGGTCGATTCCGTCTGTTCTTTCAAGTAGTTGAAATCAGCTTCTTTCAAACTAATGAGAAGACTCATCACCGCCAACCTGAGTTGCGAATGCAATATTGGATCTAGGTCTTTAAACATTTCCCCTCTTCACTCTTAAATATCGTCTACGTAAAATTATCCCCGGAATCAACCATGCAGAGATTGAACATATTGCCACTAATAATACTTTTATAGTTGAATCCACCTTAAAAAAGATAACTATAAGCGCACATATCCAGCAAATAATCCCACCAATAGTCATGGGTTTGAAATTGACAATGCCTCCAGTTGCAAATGTTGGAATGCCGTAAAGTACAAAATATACAACCGGACTATTTCCGCCAGGAGTAAATGATATCAGTAACATGCTGACTGCGAAGGCTATCCATACATAGGCTATTGCTTTTTGATAAAGTCCGACAGGTCTGACTTTTCCTTTACTCTTTTGATAAATGATAATGATTATCTGTACAACCATTGCCGGTATGGTAATCATGAAAATATCAAAAGGTAAAAACTTCTGTACTTTTATTTCCGCTAATAAGAACAAGCTGCAAAATGTTATTATTGCACCCCAATATATCGGCCAAGTTCCCTTATCGATTATGGAGTTTCTTGCTCTTTCGATCATCTGTTGTATGATGCGTAGGCTTTCGTTTTCGGAGATTTCCTTTTCTTCCATGTCTATTTGCATTTTTCCAAAGCTTCTGTTGCTTTGTCTTTGCCCCAATTAGGATACAATGGTTGTGGTTTGTCTGTGGCGAACAACGCGACAGCTTTTTCCAATATAGGTTTTGCTACTGCTTTACCACCACCTACAAATTCTGGTGTATTGAGCAAACCTTGACCTTTCATAAAATAAAGACGTGGGTTGTTGGGATTGATTTTCAAGCCTTCTTCCAATTCTTTAGCAGCATTAGCTCCGTAAGTCATATAACGACCTTGTGGGTCAACCATAAGTTGTATGATATAGCCCATGTATGCGATGACTCTAGTCTCGTCTGTTTTCTGTATGGCATCTGCTTTTGCCGCCAGATCCAATACTTTAGCTCCGATAGCATCTTTGTCCGCTTTCGGATCTTGGAAACCATAAAGAGCTTCGCAAAGTCCGGCATAGTAATAAGGCAACCATTGATTCTTTTCTGCATTGGCGATTCTTTCAAAATTACCTTCAAGATTTAAAAAATCCTGTGCAGTTTTGGTCGAGTCAAACAATGCTAGGTTTTTCTGCATGGCTGCGACATACTTATCGCTTTGGGCATTTGCCCATGTGGTAATTCCGGCTAGGAGCATTAAGGAAAGGATGAACTTTTTCATGTTGTTGGTTTTATTCGTTTTTAAATTTTATAGATTTCCATTGATAGTGTCTTGGCTTCTGTCAACACCCCAACTGATAAAGAGCGCAATAAAGTAAAAGCGTTTGGCTGTTGGTAGTATGGGTGCCTTGTTCATTCCGGTTACAGAATATTGGTATCCGAAAACATTGTCACGATTCAATACGTTGCTCATGCTGGCATATAGTACACCAAAGCCTTTTCCAATCTTCATCAGGTGGTAAGCACTGATGTTGAGCATCTGGTATTGCTTGGTTTTTCCCTGGTCTGTGACATCGTAGTTCTGTGCATTACGATTGGTTAAAAGCAAATTATAGTATGGTCTGCCGGACGCAAAATTGAATGTCGGACTTATGCCCGTACTAATGGACGAAAAATATTTCTTCACTACTAAATTAAACGTATGGTTGGCTACAAAGTTGGGTTGCATTGAATTTGGAAAATTCAAATAGTTGCGTTTACTGTCAATATAAGAATAAGTAACCCAATAGTCAATGTTTTTGATAGTCTGATTGTTGTCCCTCCAATATAGGTCAATCCCTTTGGCATAGCCATTGCCCTTATTGGTATAGTCTGGCCAGGTCTTTACCAAGTCTTTATAGTCTTTATAGTATCCTTCCAGGCGTAACATTGTTTTTTGTCCTTGGTAAATATAGGTCAATATGTAGTGAGATGCTTGCGTCATGCCCAACTGCTGGTTACGTATCAGGTAAAGATTCTCAGCCTTTTGGTAAAAAAGTCCATAGGATGCAGTCAACTGATTTTTGGGTGCGAATTTGTATGACAGAGACGCTCTCGGAGCGAAATCACTTTTACCCAATAGGGAAGAATTCTCATATCTGATCCCTGCTTGTAAGGCCAAAGCGCGTGCAAGATATATGTCCGCTTCTGCGAAACCGGATATATAGTTGTCCCTGAGCTTATAGTTATATTGGTTGTAATCTAGTTCGTACTTGTTGTACCAATATTCCGCACCGAAACGCAGCGCATTTTGTCCCAAGAGTTTCTTTTCCAAAACTACTTTTCCCTGTGCAAAAAGATCATTGTTCCGCAATGCAAAATTGAGTGTGTCCCAATAAGTGTGTGTGATAGGGTAGGGGTTGTTGCTACTATCCTGCAACTGCTGGTTAATATTGTTGTGGTTGTTGCTGAAACTCAATACAGCGTTAAGTTTCCAGTTGTTGGACAAGGGTTCTTTCCAGCTAAGGTTTTGATAGACGTTTGTACCTTTCAGGTCAAAAGCATTTTTCAAAGCCAAGGTGTCGATACTCTGTCTTCTCAATCCCATCTGATTGTAGTCAAATGTACCATAGTATTTGACTATACCGCCGTTCTTTGTTTTGAAACGGAAATTTCCGTCAACGGAATGGTACTGAGGCATTTTGAAGAAATCAGGAACCTGTTTTACCAATTTGAAGTAAAGTCCGACATTAGTATAACTATAATCCATTCCCCAAGAAAAGGTCTTCTTTTTATTTACTTTTTGCAGGCCTCCTCCCCAAAATAAAGGAGTGATGGACGCATTAGCTTCCGATTTTTCGGGTATGTCAATAGTTTCCAATACGAGTGCAGAGGAAAGTGCTTGGCCATACAATGCAGAATAGCCTCCCGTGCTGAAAGCCACGTCTTTAAAGAGGTTTGGTGGATAGCGTGTACGACTTGGAACATTGGTTGCCGAAGAAAAGTATGGATGTGCAATCATTGAACCGTCGATGAACTGTTTCGTTTCATACACGTCACCTCCTCGTACGGCAAGGCCTTCTCGTTCGCCTAGTTGCTGTGTGCCCGGTAGATTTCTTAAGGCTTGGCTGATATCACCATTTGCACCTCCTGTTGTGTAGATGTCTTGTGAAGTCATCACCGCATTTTTGCCTGCTCCAGCCTTGAAACTACGCGAAATTATGACTACCTCGTTTTGCGATTCCTTGTTTGGTTTCAATAAAGTGTCAAGAGATATATTTTGGTTTTGGATATTGACTACTATGACCAAAGTGTCGTAACCGTTCAATGCTAAAACCAATTTCTGTTCGCCTTTTTCTGTTGTGGTGAACCGGTAAGCACCTTTGGTATCTGTGGTAGCTCCATCATAAGTATCGTTGAGTGTAACGCTAACTCCGGTCAGAGGCTTCTTTTTTCCATTGATGATTTTTCCGGATATAGTAATCTGTGCATTTGATAGGGTCGCCATTAGTATTAATATCCCTACGAAGAGGTATCTCATTGCTGCTATTTTTTGTAAAAATAAACTAGTTTATAATATAAACTAAAAAAGATACTAATTTTTTCAAAAATATTTTCTTCCTTATTTGAGTGATGTTTTTGTTTAAAACTGAATCGTTCTTAATTTTTTCCTTGATATGTCGTTAGTAGGGTAGTTGCCAACGCTTATCTGTGTAAGTATAATGAACCTTCTTTATATTGGAAGATGTCTTTAAAAATATATGGTTCCAACATGAGGCTAGACGAGTAACGAGACGCAATCTAATATTATATAGAATACTTAGGTTCAGCATTTAGTCCGTTGCGCATTGGGATATTTTGAGAAACAATTGCATCTCGACGCACAACGGACCATTTTATAGTTACAGATTTATATGAATGCCCAATAGATTGTAAAATTCTTTCAATATAGCCGGATGTCCAGGCCATGCCGGGGAAGTGGTCAACTGACCGTCTGTAACAGCATCGGTAGCAGGAATTTTCTTATAGTTGCCACCAGCCAATATCACTTCCGGACCTACTGCATCATATGCCGTCAGTGTTTTTCCATTTACGACACCGGCAGCAGTCAATATCTGTATACCGTGACAGATGGCAGCTACGGGTTTGTTTGATTCAAAAAAATGTCGGGTGATTTCCAATACGCGAGGATAGAGGCGGATATATTCTGGAGCGCGTCCCCCAGTGATATACAGCCCGTCGTAGTCTTCGGGATTTACTTTGTCAAAATCATAGTTCAACGTAAAGTTGTGTCCTCGTAATTCTATATAGGTCTGGAACTCTGTAAAATCATGTATTGCCGTCGCAACTTTGTCGCCACTTTTCTTTTCGGGAGCAACAGCATGGACCTCTAAACCAACGGACTGCATCGCCTGAAACGGAACCATCACTTCGTAATCTTCAACGAAATCTCCGGCTAGTAACAAAATCTTTTTTGACATAACGTAAGGTTTTAAACAATTGAAATATTGTGCATGACGAATTTACAAATAGTTCTGCTCGTGGGAAATAATATATTGTTATGATTTTTTATGGTTGTTCATAGTGACAAAACGGGCTATACTTTTTTGTATAGCCCGTTTACAATATATATCTGAACTTTCTTTAGGATTGTGAAAGCAGAAAATCAACACGTTCTACTACACTTTCCAAAACTTTTTCGTCGCTACCAGCATAACCTTCTTCTTTAAATTGAAGATTGCCTTCCTTTCCAATGAAAAACTTAATTGGAATCCCTTTAATTCCATAAGCTTTTTGATATGCTCCGGAAACTATAAAGTCATTTTCATTTGCTTTCTGATCCAACAATACATGGAAACTATATTTTTTACTAGCGATGAATTTTGATACCGCTTCATACGTTTCTTCCGGTTTAGTATTTTCCCATGTATCAATGAATAAGAACACAACGTTAGGGTTGTCTTTGTATTTGTTAAGAGCCAACTGCATGCCAGGGAAGGACATTTTGCATGGTCCGCACCACGTCGCCCAAAAATCCAATACTACAACCTTTCCTTTATAGTCGCTTAATGAAACAGTTTTGCCTGTCAAGTCTTTTAGCGTGAAATCTTTTGCCGGCTTGTTTATCAATTCCTTTGCCAATGTCGCTTTTGCTGCGGTAGCTTGTTGACCTTTTAATAAAGTGATATAAGTATCAGAAGTCTTTTTCGGATTTACTTTTTTGTATGCAAATCCGATTTGTTCTAACATTTCAGCATTGCCCGTATTTGCAGCATACATTTTACTACCGACATCGAGTGCCTTTTGGTATTGACCATTGTCATTGAGTAGTGTGACGTAACGCGTATTCATTTCAGCGTCGTCGCTTCTTTTAGTGACGGCGGCCTCTTCATATTTCAGGGCTTCTTTTTTCTTTCCAAGTTTGGCAAGAATATAAGCATAAGTGTCCTCGTTGGCAGAAGCCGTTTCGTCCATTGCAGCTCTCCATTTTTTCACTTGATTCTGTGGTACTTTGGATGAGTCGGTTGCTATTTCTGCATACACCTTATCCACGGACAGTTTAGACATTTGGCTTGCTACTGTCAGATGCTGGTCTTTTCCTGCCATAGCCCAAGCTATAGAATTGAGCGTATTGTAACCTAATTCTGGAATCAGTTTAACAGTTGCAATAGAATCCTTGGTTAAGAAACCGGCAAATCCAGCCTCCATGATGGCTCCATAGTACATTCCCGCCGTTGTTTGGGGCTTGTCGTAAGTCTGCTGGGGATAGCTGTCTTTCAATTGTTTGACTTCGTCCAACGTTACATTTCCCTCTTTTGTTTTACCATACAAAGCGCGTATATCAGCATTGAATGCATTGTCTCCTTTCGGATATAAGGCTACAATCTGTTTGTTTAGTGAATCATATGACTCTTGACTGTTTCGTATTCTGGCGTATTTCATCGCCAATCCGGATAGTCCTTTTTCTGAGGCTTTTGCATTCAGTGAATCCTTGAATTGTTGTAAGACTACATTTGGGTCTGTGCTTTGTGCATAGGACGAGATTCCTCCCATCATAGTCGCTGCAACAGTTAGATAAGCGTATTTTACTTTCATGTTTGTTATTTGTGGTTATAAAAATAGTGATTTATTCCATATTCTTTGATTGCGTAACGAAAGTGGACAAACAAATAGTAATGTAGTCCGTTTGTGCCTATCATTAGATCATCTATTTAACTGGGTATTTTGATTTTCTGCCCTAAGAACTTTGGTTCTTTCCCAAAGATATAGTCTACGAAAACCTTTACTCTTGCAAATTTTTCCCTTAACTGTGTTTTGAACCCATTTGCCTTGCTCACGTCTTTGGCATTGAATCCAATGGAAGACATATTTTCCTTGGTGGCAATAAAAATGGTACGCTGGTTATGAAATTCTTGTGAAATGATAGTCAAAGAATCCTGCCCGAAAATCTCTCTTGCACGAATGACTGAATCGAATGTCCGAAATCCTGCATAGTCCAAAAAAATCCTAGTGGAATCGATGCCTGCATTCATTAGATCCATCCGCATCTGGGTTGGCTCGTCGTAAGTTTCCCGACTATTGTCTCCACTAGCAATGATGTATTTGATTTTTCCGGCTTTTAGCAACCCTACCGCTGCCTGTATGCGGTATTGATAATAAAGATTGACACGTCCATTAGCCAAATATTTGGATGTGCCCAATAGCAGTCCGACCTTGTTATAGGGAATCATATTGACATCTGTAAACAATTTTCCTTGGGACGTATCATTCACTTTCTTGTTGCAATAATATATCGCAACACACGAGGCAACAATGGAGAACAGAACTAGATAAATGATTTTTTTGAACATAAGTTAGGTGGTATTGGTTGTGCCTTACCGTATATGATTTGTCCCGAATTTTTTATTCAAATCTTTTGCCAAATTATTGAAAACATATTTATTATATAGCAAAATATGAATATGCAAAGAACAATTTAGTCTGATAATTGTTATCTGTAAATAAGCCTCTGAAAAGCAAAAGACCCGTAGTGGAAACTACAGGCCGTCTTCGATTGCTTGCCATATGAAA
>JAATFC010000028.1 GCA_015655435.1 Chitinophagales bacterium
AGGTATATAGAGGGTTTTTATCACGCCAGGAGAATACATTCTGCTTTGGGTGGGAAAACGCCCAATCAAATGGAACAGTTCTATTTATCTAAACAAAATTTAGCCGCTTAAAAAGTCTCCGCTTTTTAGTTGCAATTCCAGAAAAACGTTGTCCCGTTGATTTGACTACGGATTCTCTTTGGTCTGATGGTCTCTTCTCATGCCTGACATATCGTCGAAGTATGTAGTTGCCGTTTATTTCAGTGCAGGTGTTTGGATGGCAAGGTATTCCTGTTTCAGCTATGCCTTTTCCTATGCAATTTTTTGTTCAAATTCTTTACTTGTCAGCTTTGGGGGGTATATCTGACGGTGTAATAGAACTGAAACGTCAATACACAATGGTAAAGTCCCATGTCACTCACTGCATTTTATTCTTTCTCATACTGCCAACAAAAATAAAATTGGAGAATAACAAAATCATCACAGTCTTTATTTTTATTTCTAATGTTTATAATTGCAAAAAAACTCTAATTATAAAGGTGGTAATTCGGTTTGCATGAAAATCATGTTAACAATGCTAACAGAATAGTGATTAGTCGACGATGCCAAACATGCTGTTTTTGGTTGGAGCGAGATACCCGGGAAGATTGGTATTTCAAGACAAGAGCAGGCATTCACGAGCAATACGTTTTTGATTGGCTATCTGATTTTACGAACTTTATAATATAGATTGGATATATTAGGAGGAAAAAACCTAAATTGCAATCAGTATGTCGTATAGGGTTTTACACTATTGAACTATTCATTGAACTATAAAATTTATAATGGTGTAACTATTTGATATTTAAATAATTGGGAATGCAATTTTCGTTCTGTCATCCCGACAACTAAGTAGTTGGAAATCAGCTAAATGCCTGTAAACGTTATGTTTGCAGGCATTTTTTATTTTATTATACCCTGAGTTAGTATAATAAATTTAGTACATTTTATGTCGTCGATGCACTGCCGTAATTATACCTTAATCTGACAATTTGTGAATTAGTTAATTTTAAGATCAGAATAAACTACCTCGGGGCAGGGCTCACGAGGCAGTCTTTCAGAACAATGTAAGATGTTGGCTATGCAGCTTTTTATGCTCCTTTTCTTGACCTTGGGACTTTACATAATGCTGAGTTGCTTGTTCATCTCCATAGTGTCACACAGTATTGACAAAAAAGCCTTTTGACCAAAATTCGCACCCCGCATCTTTTTTCTTCCTTCGGGATTAAGCCTAAATATTTCTTTTGCCATTATACTTTTTACCGTATCTATTATTTTGGTCGGACTTTCTAACGGTACACTTTGAATCAAGAAATGAACATGGTCATTGTCTGTGCCTATTTCTATAAAAATTATATCATAACGCTTTGATAACTCAAGACACACCTCTTACTTCTTTGAACATTCCCCCTACATCAATCCGCGCGCCAGTAACCTTTCCGCACCGCCAACCGACCCTTTCAAAAGTTTAGCTTTTTTTTGTTCCTTTGTAAAAATACCAAACAGTATCTTTATGAAAAAGGCGGTGGCAACACGACTCACAATTCTACAAAAGGCATTTGAGCTGATCTATACTAAAGGCTATCAGACAACAAGCATTGATGATATTATATCCACAACACAAGTAACAAAAGGGGCGTTTTACTACCATTTCAAAACTAAAGATGAGATGGGTATTGCCATTATCAATGAAATTCTAAAACCAACATTAACAATCGGTTTCATAGAGCCGTTACATAGTGAAGAAAACCCGTTGATAGCTATTTACAATTTAATGGACAACCTTTTAATGAAAAATGAGTTTTTAAAAGTGGAATACGGTTGCCCTGCTTCAAACTTCATACAAGAAATGACTCCTTGGAATGTGGACTTTAACAACGCATTGAACGAATTAACGCAACAATGGACAAAGAAAATGACTGCAAGTATTGAAAAAGGAAAGAAAAACGGTTTTATTCGCCAAGACGTAAATGCTAAGCAAGTAACAATATTTGTAATGTCTGGCTATTGGGGGATACGAAATTTAGGAAAGTTAGGGAATTCAAAAAAGGCTTACATACCATATTTAAAGCAACTTAAAGTTTATCTGAACACGCTAAAATAATTTTTTATCAAAAAAACATACCAATTAGTATGTTTTTTTGATCTTTGTACCGAATTTAATATTGAAACATAAAATGTATTCAACGCTATTATCTCTACATTCACTTTTTCGTTGGCTTGTTTTAGCATTTTTGCTGTCTTCAATTTATAGAGCATTTGTTGGTTACAAAAGCAACAAACCTTTCTCAAAAACCGACAACTATTTCCGACATTGGACTGCAACCATTGCTCATATTCAGTTAATGATTGGAATTATACTTTATACGCAAAGCCCTGTAGTGAAATACTTTTGGAAAGAAACAAAAATCGGCTTACAGAATTTAGACATAACATTTTACGGTTTAATACACATTTTCTTAATGCTGAGTTCTATTGCTGTATTGACAATCGGTTCTGCATTGGCGAAACGAAAACCAACAGACAAAGAAAAATTTAAGACAATGTTGGTTTGGTTTTCCATTGCCCTAATCATCATTTTTATCGCAATCCCTTGGACATTTTCGCCATTCTCAAGGAGACCAAATTTCAGAACGTTTTAATTATGAAAAAATATTTCACAACCACAATCGGACGTTTACGACTTCTTGCATTTTTAGAAGGCATTTCGTTACTTATTTTAGTTTTTGTAGCTGTTCCTCTAAAATACTATTTTGAAAATCCATCATTCGTAAAATCGTTCGGACCAATTCACGGTGCGTTATTCTTACTTTTTATTTTCAATGCTTTACGTGTAGGTGTAGAACAACAATGGAAATTCCAGGAAACAACATGGAAAGTTGTCGTTGCTTGTTTCTTTCCTTTCGGGACTTTCTACATTGACTACAAAATACTTCGTAATGTCCAAGCAAACGAATACTAATAAATTGAAAAGAAAAGGGGAGCAGATAACATGCGGTTTTGCTAACTGCGGTGCTGAACTCAACATTTGTACATTGATTCCCCCGCACTTTCCCAATACTTTTTCCGTTAGTTAGAATTGTATCAGAACAAACTACTTTTTTTACCAAATGGTAAATAGCATGAAACTACTATTGCTAACTTTACAATAATGAAAGAACTAATTGAGTATATTTTACAGTTTGGGGATTTGAACAAACAACAAATCGACCTTATTACTGGAAAGATAACCGAGAAAGTACTTGTCAAAGACGAGTATTTTTCGGAAGCAGGGAAGATTCCGCGACAGGTCGGTTTCGTTGTGGACGGAGTTCTCCGTGGCTGTTATTACAACAACAAAAGCGAAGAAATAACCAGTTGCTTTATTCCCGAAAATAATTTAGCGGTCGATTACCCCAATTTTGAAGCAAATACGGCTTCTGCCGAGTACCTGCAAGCCAGTACGGACTCCAAGCTCATCGTGTTTTCAAAACAAAGTTGGGAGGAACTGTCCCATACTATCGTAGGTTGGGACAATATCAAAAACAAAATGGTACAAAAGTGCCTTTATCAAAAATCCAGAAAAGGGCCTGTCATTTCACAAGACGCAACCACACGTTATCTGGAATTTTTAGAAAACTACCCCACACTTGCCAATCGTGTTGCACTTTCTCATATCGCTTCGTATTTAGGCGTTACGCAACAATCATTGAGCCGGATCAGGAAAAACATTCGGTAAAACATCCTCATTTGTACTGACTTCGTCCGGTTCTTGAACGTTTCAACAAACAAACTTGAACTTCTCACCAAAACTAAACGATACAAATTGGTTGAACTTTGTCAAATAAAGAAATTAAAAATGACAAAAACAGTTTTAGTTACAGGAGCTTCGGCAGGAATCGGAAAAGCGACTGCTATTCTATTGGCGCAACAAGGCTACAACGTGTACGGTGCTGCACGTAGATTGGAAAAAATGGAGGAGTTGAAAGACTATGGTATCCAGCCAATTGCACTGGACGTTACAAAAGAAGAAAGCATAGTCTATAGCGCAGATTTTCAGAGAGGCAGAAAAGATAGATGTTTTGGTAAACAATGCTGGATTTGGGCTGGAAGGAGCCATCGAAGATATATCAATGGAAGATGCACGCTATCAACTGGAAGTAAACGTGTTTGGAGCGATGCGTTTGGCCCAACTGGCACTGCCAAAAATGCGGGAAAATAAATACGGTAAGATTGTCAACATTTCATCTGTTGGCGGCAAGATTGCCTTTCCATTAGGTGGTTGGTACCACGCCAGCAAGTTTGCCTTGGAAGCGTTGAGCGATAGTATGCGAAATGAAGTCAGGGAATTTGGCATAGACATCATCGTTGTCGAACCGGCGGCTACCAGATCGGAATGGGGAAGCATTGCTACGGATAATTTGATGAAAGTATCGGGTCATACCGCATATAAAGACCTGGCTAAGAAAACACACGAGGTATTCACAAAATTATCCAATAAAGTACAAGAGCCGATAGATATAGCAAAACTTATTAAAAAAGGTATAGAGGCAAAAAAAACAAAAACAAGATATGTGGCGAAAGAAACAAGCTCCAGAATTTTACTATTTTTAAGGAAATTTTTATCCGATAAGCTAATGGATAGATTGATTATGAGTCAGATAAAACAATAAGGGATGGAAAGCAACATTATTCTTCGACATAATATCCTGTACTCTTGTGGTTATCCAAAAACACAAAGCAGCGAACATTACTTTCCCGAGCATGCATTGGGAATAATGCTGTCGGGAGAGTCGCTTTATTTTTCAAACGAGGGAACATTTGTGATGTAAGAAGGCACAATCTGTTTAATGCGTAGAAATCAGTTGTTCAAAAAGCTGAAAAAATTGGGTCAAAATGGAGAACTTCCTAAGCTAATCAGCATATTTCTTGACCAAAACGCTTTGCACAAATATGCAGCAGAAAACAATATCTCAAAACAAACTGCATATAAAGCTAAAGCGATGGTCGATCTGACAGGAAATGTGTTTTTTAAGGGTTTCTTTGACTCACTGCTGCCCTATATCGATCATCCGAAAAGACTTACCGCAAAAATCGCAGAACTTAAAACCGGTGAAGCTATTGAGTTGTTGCTCCAAACAGATGCAGTCTTTCAAAATTTTTTGTTTGGTTTTCAGGAACCATATAAGATAGATCTGGAGGCATATATGCATCATAATTATCAATATAATATTCCCCTGTCATCGTTTGCCAAATTTACAGGACGCAGTCTTTCCACGTTCAAACGGGACTTTTCAAAGATATTTGCAACAACACCCGAAAAGTGGTTACAACAGAAACGTTTGGAACAAGCCCACTACCTCATTTCAAAGAAAAAACTACGCCCCTCCGAAGTGTATCTGGATGTTGGTTTTGAAAACCTGTCACACTTTTCAGCGGCTTTCAAAAAGCAATACGGCATCAATGCCTCGGATTTATAAATTAGCAACGGTATCTGGATCATTCGGCATCACCTCGCTTTTATCTTCTTCCTATGCTTCAACCCAAAATCAATCAGAGCTTTCAATACGGGCTTGCTTTCAATGGCATGTTTGGTCAGTTCATACGAAACCGTCACTGGTTTGGTGTTGTTGACCGTTCGGGTAATCAGCAGGTTTTCTTCCAGTTCCTGCAATGTTTTTGATAGTACTTTTGGCGAAATTCCCTGAGATGTTTCCTGCAAGTCTTTGAACCGCATAGTGCCGTAGTTCTGTAAATTGTGCAGGATACAAAATTTCCATTTGCCGCCCAATAACTCTATGGCATCTTTCAATGCCAATATCGTTTCTTTATCAACTTTATTTTTAATATTTCCCATAAAATAGTCACTTTTCTAAAGGTAATGCATATCAAATATAAAGTAAATAGCAGATAGCTTTGTACAATCATAAAATACAAAAAAATGAAAGTATCAGTCATCGCAAACATTTCGGTCAATGGATGGTTTTTATTGTCCGACGACCCTCATCACAAATTACCGCCGGAAGTGATGGGATTCTATCTGGAATTTGCAAAGCGGGTCGGTAACCTCGTCATCGGATTAAAAACCTTTGAAAATTTTCAGCATTTCCCTAAGGAACTTCAGGAAAAATTTAAGGAAATCGAAATCGTCATATTGTCCGATCAAGCATACTCAGCAGAAGGTTACAAGGTTGTAGGAAGCCCCGAAGAAGCCATTGCCTATATGACATCAAAAGGAATAACCGAAATTGCTGTCGGAGGAGGAATTGGCACTTTCAACGCTTTTATAGACAAAGACTTGGTGACGGATTTTTATTTGAATATGAGTCCGGTTCTTATAGGGCGCTCAGGTACTTTGGGCAATAACAACGGATTGTTTGCTACATTTCAATTTAAAGAATACAACTATAAAGAAGGATTTCTGCAATTACACTTGGTTAAGGCATAACATAAGCACATAAATGTGGAGTGACAGTGTTCAATTGTACTTTTTACCAAATGGTAAATGCTTTCAAATTTATACGGTGCAATTTTGTCCTATAAAATTGAAATAAAATGAATTACGAAGTAATCACAAACGCCGCAGAAAACAATAACAAAGAAGTGCGTAAAAAAGCATTAATTACAGGAGCCAATAGAGGTA
>JAATFC010000226.1 GCA_015655435.1 Chitinophagales bacterium
AAAAAATGGCTTGATAATTGGTTTTGAAATCTACGAGAACGAATGTTTGCATTCTAACCTGTTTTCAATATTAACCAAATCATTTTTTATCTGTAAATCAATTCAAACTATGAAGAAAACAACTAACAATTTCAAAAACATCTTAATCGCAGGTCTATTTGCAGTTTCCTGCGGAACATTTTTAGCTAGCTGTGGTGGCAATGAAGGAAAAGCCGACGGAAAAGAAACGACATCTGACAGTAAGATCCAGGATGACGAACTGAAATCTTTTATGCTGGGTGGCATCTATTTCGAAAATGGATATGGCGGAAAAAGTACCACAGAAGACGAGGCGAACAAAAACGGAACCAAACCAAAAGAACTCGTCGAGGCATATCGTGGCTTGTTCATATTTCCTTTCAAACAAACAGCGCAAGAAGCATCTGGTGCCAAAAGTATGCTCAACAGCTATTGGGATGTCAATAGCAAAGACAGCTTAGTCAGCGTATTGAACAAACTGAAAAGCCACAAAATGGAAAGCAGTCATACCAAGGCTTGGGACTATGCAAGATATATCAACAATGTATGTCTTGGTTATGCAGCAGGTTACCTGACCGAAGACGAAGGAAAGAAATTGGTAGCGGAAATATTGCCATTAGCCAAAGCAGACTATAAAACCTGGGACGAATATTTTGCGGATTTCGCAAAAGGTAGAACCCTGTGGAATGCGGAAGAATCCGAAGACAAAAAAGCCTTTGATGCATTGGCAACAACAATTACCAAAGGCGACAACAATATCTATCAGACACTTCCTTTGAACTAATCTGGGAAACTTCAACCAAACCAATTTCTATATTGAACTGGTTTGGTTTTTTTTAATAAATACGAAAACAACCCAACAAGTATGACACCCCAAGAAATATTTATCAAAGACAACATCTACATGGGACAGGTCAATATCAACGGCATCGAATGCACTGTCGGCTACATCAAAAAATTCAAGTGGAGCTGGATGGCCACGCAGCTCAATACGCTTATATTCATTGGTAAAACCAACGAACCCGTCAACAATCAGGTCATGGATGCATTTTCCAACAACTGTTATGAATATGCACTCAAAAATCACAAAGGTTGGCCACGCGGTATACAGGCTGGCGTTGGGTCTATTGCCATATTGCAAGCAACTAATATTGACGAAAGTGCCAGACAATACTGCCTATCCGTATTGAAAAAACATTGGAGTGCGTTCGAAATTCCCGTCCTTTTGGACTTAAACGAAAAGAAGATGTACCGCTATGTCAACGCACCTATATGGGGAAAAATCTATTTTCCTTTCTTTACCAAAACCATTACGGAGATTACCAATAAGTTGTAACACAACCAAACACTATACAGCATTTTAGAAGAGCAAGTTTCCTTATTTTTACGTTCTTATTTATACGGATATTTGCCCAATATGAACAATACACCATCCACACAAAACCGCCTGAAATCTATTATTGGCGGGTCTATCGGCAACCTTGTGGAGTGGTACGACTGGTACACGTATTCGGCATTTGCACTTTATTTTTCCGCATCTTTCTTCCCATCTGCAGACAGCACAGTCCAACTCTTGGACAGTGCAGCCGTATTTGCAGGAGGGTTTTTGATGCGCCCTATCGGAGGCTGGCTGTTTGGAAGTATTGCGGACAGACTAGGCAGGAAAAAATCGATGGCATTGTCCGTCCTATTGATGGCCATCGGTTCATTGATGATTGCTTTTTGTCCGACTTATAGTAGCATTGGTATATTGGCGCCCATTATTCTTATAGTCGCAAGACTGGTGCAAGGCGTGAGTGTGGGAGGAGAATATGGCACTTCCGCTACCTATCTAAGCGAAATGGCAACTAGTAATCGAAGAGGCTTTTTTGCAAGTTTTCAATACGTGACTTTAGTGGGCGGACAGTTGATTGCATTGGGCGTGCAGTTGATTTTGCAACACAATATGACCGCAAAGGCTTTGCACGATTACGGTTGGCGCATCCCTTTTGTATTGGGTGCAATCCTTTCTTTTGTTGCACTTTATTTGCGTGAACATATTGCAGAAACCACCGCATACAAACAAAATGCACCGCAGGCAAAAAAGGCAAATCCCGTCAAAGAACTACTACATTATCCAAAAGAGATATTGACAGTCGTTGGTCTCACACTAGGTGGTACAATTGCATTCTATACGTACAGTATCTACATGCAAAAATTTCTAGTCAATACGGTACATCTTTCCAAAGACAAATCCACGGAGTTGACTTTTATCAGTTTGTTGATTTTCTCTTTTGTGCAACCATTGTTTGGTATGCTTTCCGACAAGATTGGACGCAAGCCTTTACTATTGGCTTTCGGCATATTGGGAACATTATTTACCGTTCCACTGATGACAACTATAAGCCATCAGACCAACGTCAATACCATATTGGCTTTGATGATGTGCGGACTATTGATTATCAGCGGCTACACAAGTATTAATGCTGTCGTAAAAGCAGAACTCTTTCTGGCAAAAGTGCGCGCATTAGGTGTAGGTTTGCCTTATGCGTTGACGACCGCAATATTCGGAGGAACCGCAGAAATGCTGGCACTCTGGTTCAAAAAAATAGGTCACGAAAACTATTTTTATTGGTACGTAACTTTCGCAGTTTTTATTTCATTGGTTATCTACGTGACAATGAAAGACTCAAAGCTCCATTCGAAGATGGAATAAACCACTATGAACTTAAAGTTCATAGTTTCCATAAAGCAGACTGAAAGTCTGCCCCTATATAACTAATCAATCCTCAATTATGAAGTTGCTTGTATTATTATCATTAGGGTTTCTGTGATGCTCCAAATATTC
>JAATFC010000296.1 GCA_015655435.1 Chitinophagales bacterium
AACAGAAGTTGCGAATATGGCTCGACACTAAAATCAAAGGCGGAAAAACAGCAACGCTTGTAAGAGGTTTTATCGGAACGGAAAGCGACATTTCTGAACTGGGAAAAAAGCTGAAGACACATTGCGGAACGGGAGGAAATGTGAAAGACGGCGAAATCATCATACAAGGCGACCAACGCGAAAAGGTTTTGCAGTGGTTACTGAAAAACAAATACACCCAAAGCAAGAAAGCAGGATCTTAGGAACCTGCTTTCTTGTTTCAAGCAAGGAAACTCGTTTTTTATTCAATACTACAAAGAATAAACGCTACAATATATTACAAAAAAAACTAACATTTAATGCTACCACATTTCTCTTTTCAATATATTTGTTTCTATATTGCTCTCTAACGATTAATAACGAAACTAAATAACCTACAGAAACGATTATGCAAGCCTCTCAGCTCTCAGCCGAACATCAACATTTTCGGGAAACATTGCGTGCTTTTATCCAAAAAGAAATTTTACCTCATGTAGACCAATGGGAAAAAGAAAACCATATCGACAAAAACATCTGGAGAAAGATGGGCGAAATGGGTTTCATGGGACTCAATTACCCGGAAAAATATGGTGGTCTGGACTTGGACTTTTATTATTCCATGATTTTCTGTGAGGAAATGTCGCATTGTTTTTCCGGAGGATTTACGATTGCCGCGTTGGTCATCCAATATATGTCCGCACCTTACCTACTCAAGTTTGCCTCCGAGGATTTAAAACAACGTTACCTAACGCCTGTCGTATTGGGCGAAATGGTAAGTGCGGTGGCAATTACAGAACCAGGAGCGGGTTCCGATGTCCAGAATATTCGGACGACGGCGGTGCGTGATGGCGACCATTACATCATCAACGGCTCCAAAACTTTTATCACCAACGGATATTATGGCGATTTTTTCATAACTGCAGTAAAGACCGACCCAAGCAAACGAAGCAAGGGCATTAGTTTGATTCTAATTGACAGAAATTCGGTCGGTGTAAGCAGCAATAAGATTGACAAAATGGGCTGGCATGCCTCCGATACAGCAGAGCTAGCATTTGACAATGTCAGAGCTCCCGTTTCCAATCTTATAGGCGAGGAAGGTGCAGGTTTTCGGTATCTGATGGACGGTCTACAGTTGGAACGCCTTACGGCAGCAATCAACAGCATTTCCATTGCCGAGTCTGCATTGCAGTACACGATGGACTATATTGGTCACAGGGAGGTTTTTGGAAAAAAAGTTGAACAATTTCAAGTAATTCGTCATCGAATTGCACAGATAGTTGCCGACATAAAAACGACGAAAGCCTTTGTACACTATTGTTGTGACTTGCAAAACCAAGGTCAATACGCTGTTGAGGAATGTTCCATTGCAAAACTACAAGCAAGTGAATTAGCAATTAAAGTCGTTCATCAATGTTTGCAATTTTTTGGAGGATATGGATTTACGGAAGACTATAAATTGGCACGCATGTATCGAGATGTTCGAGTCGGAACTATCATTGGCGGCACTTCCGAAATCATGTTGGAAATCATTGCCAAAACAGCAATTGACAAAGTTAGCTACAACAAAAAATAAGTAAGACTATTACTCTTTTTCTCGAACAAAAATTCTGTTTTTAATTTTTACTTTTTCATTATGAACAATTCAGATAACGATAAGACATTGGCATTTAAACGTACAATGGAATACGGCGTACAAAACGCCAAAAATCCAAAACGACTTTCAGGTGTACCTGACTTCAATCTCAATAAAATAAGCGTATTAGGCGCGGGAATGATGGGCGCGGGAATTGCATTTGAAGTCGCAAAAGCCGGAATAACTGTTTACCTGAAAGACACAGATATCGCCTTAGCTACAAAAGGTAAAGCATACACGGAAAAATGCTGCAACAAACTCATACAACTAGGCAAAATGAACGAAAGTAAAAAAGAAAAAATGCTTTCGCTCATACACCCGACGGACAAATTAGAAGATTTAGATAATTCGGATATCATCATTGAAGCCGTCTTTGAAGACAAAAAACTAAAAGAAACCGTTACTAAAGAGACCATACCATTTCTTATAAAAGATGGCGTTTTCGCTTCCAATACGACTTCACTTCCCATTAGCGAATTGGCTGCGTTCACGGACAATTCAGCCAATTTTATAGGAATGCACTTCTTCTCTCCGGTTGACAGAATGAAATTGGTGGAAATTATTCGAGGAAAAGAAACCAGCGACGAAACACTGAACAAAGCACTACAACTAGCATTGAAACTACAGAAAGTTCCCATAGTTGTGCATGACAGTCCGGCGTTTTTTACTTCGCGGATTTTCTTCAACTATTTATTGGAAGCAGTTACCATGTTGTTGGAAGGAATTCCTGCTGCACGTATCGAAGAGGAAGCAATCAACGCAGGGTTTGCAGTAAGTCCATTGGCAGTTTTGGATGAGATTTCTATTCCGTTGATGTTGCACGTCTACGACCAACTACCCGAACTATCATCCAGCCAAAAACGTTGCTACGTATACCTTAGCAAGCTTGTCGAAAGTGGAAGACTCGGCCGCAAATCTGGCAAAGGCTTTTATGACTACGATATAGAAACTGGTAAAAAACAAATCTGGCAAGACGACACTATAACGCCATCCTCCAATATAGATGCCAAGACTATACAAACAAGACTACTGCATGTCATGGCATTGGACAGCTATCGTTGTTTGGATGAAGGTGTATTGGAACAACCTATCGATGGCGATATTGGTTCGATTATGGGCGTTGGTTATGCAGCCAATACGGGTGGTGTATTTTCGCATATTGACGAAGTTGGCTCCCAAAAGTTTGTAGAAGAATGTAAATCGTTCAGTAGTTTCGGCGAACAGTGGAATTTACCTCCTTCTTTGGAAAAGCTAGCGAAAGACAATTATAGTTTCTATAATGGTTTGGAATCTAATTGGAAAAAGAAATAGAGACATTTTAAAATTCAACAGGTGCATAGTTTTCTTAAACTATGCACCTGTTGAATTTTATTAAGACTATAATTATTTTACCATCAAATCAACTATGCTATTCACATCTTTTTCTAGGAATGCATTATAGTCTAGTGTCGCATCCAATATTGATGCTTGTTGCTTTTCAGAGAAAATACGAGCCAAGTTTATCTTGTATTTTTCGATGAGCTTAGGAATGCCTTCTTCGCGGCGGCGAGGATGTCCAATAGGATATTCCACCACGACTTCCGGAAGCGTGGTTCCATCTTTAAACTTAACGGTCAATGCATTAGATATTGCACGTTTTTCAGGATCGTAATAGTCTTTTGTAAACTGAGGATCTTCCACACAATGCATTTTGTCTCTCAGCGCATCGATACGAGCATCACTTGCAATTGCATCTTCATAATCCTCTGCCGTCAATCGTCCAAACAACAAAGGAATTGCAATCATATATTGAATGCAGTGGTCACGATCTGCCGGATTGTGTAGCGGTCCTTTTTTGTCTATGATACGGATAGCCGCTTCATGTGTACGGATTGTTATTTCGGCAATGTCATCCGTTGTTTTGCCATTTGCTTTTAATTGTTCATGCAAAGTCATGGCAGCTTCAGCAGCCGTCTGCGCATGGAATTCCGCAGGGAATGATATTTTGAACAAAACATTTTCCATTACATACGAACCGTACGAACGCTGAAACTTGAAGGACTGTCCTTTGAAAGAAACATCATAAAATCCCCAAACTGGAGCTGTTAACACGGACGGATAACCCATCTCTCCTGTTTTGGCTATCAAAGCCAGACGAACGGCACGTGAAGTTGCATCGCCTGCTGCCCATGATTTTCGGCTGCCGGTATTGGGCGCATGACGATAGGTTCTCAAAGATTGTCCGTCCACAAACGCCAATGAAATAGCGTTGATTAATTCATCGCGATTCAAGCCCAATAGTTTGCCTACAACAGCCGTGGATGCAACTTTAACCAATATGACGTGATCCAAGCCAACTTTATTGAAAGAATTTTCCAACGCCAATACGCCTTGTATCTCATGCGCGATTACCATGGATTCCAATACAATTTTGGCTTTCAATGGTTCTTCGCCATTGGCTATTTTTGTTCGGCTTAACCAATCCGCAGTAGCCAATATGCCACCCAGATTATCCGAAGGATGTCCCCATTCTGCCGCCAACCACGTATCGTTGAAATCCAACCAACGAATGATTGCACCAATATTAAACGCCGCTTGTATTGGATCAAGTTGATAGTCTGTTCCCGGAACTTTTGCGCCGTTCGGAACTATAGTTCCTGGGACAACAGGTCCCAACAATTTCGTACAAGCAGGATAAGTCAATGCCTCAAATCCACAACCCAATGTATCCAAAAAGCAATAGAACGCCGTCTTCAATGCTTTTTCGCTTTCTATTTTATAGTTTAATACATAGTCTGCAATATCCGCCAATACCTGATCTACTGGAGGTCTTTCATTTGAAATAGTTGAACTCATTATTGTTTATATAAAAATCAAAAATTAATTATAAGCTAAATGTCAAAAGCAGAAAGCAGAATACTTTTTACCTTTTCTCTATTGGAACAAATGCCCTATTTTCCGGTCCTGTATAGTTGGCACTTGGTCTTATTATTTTTCCGTCCTGTCTTTGTTCAAATACGTGTGCGGACCAACCCGTAACGCGAGCAAGCACAAATAATGGAGTAAACATAGCAGTAGGGATTCCCATTAAATGATAGGATACCGCCGAATACCAATCCAAATTCGGAAACATTTTTTTCTCTTGCCACATAATAGTTTCCAGACGTTCCGCTATGGAAAATAAAGTCATATCGCCAGCTTCTTCGGACAATTCTTTTGCAACTTGTTTGATTACTTGATTGCGCGGATCAGCAATTGTGTAAACAGGATGACCAAAACCAATAATCACTTCCTTATTTGCCAAACGTTTATGGATATCTTCTTCTGCTTCGTCCGCATTGGCATAGCGTGTCTGAATTTCAAAAGCAACTTCATTGGCTCCGCCATGTTTAGGTCCACGTAGTGCACCAATAGCTCCGGCAATACTCGAATACAAATCTGAACCCGTCCCTGCAATAACACGCGCCGTGAAAGTCGAAGCATTGAACTCGTGCTCCGCATACAGATTAAGCGAAACCTGCATTGCGCGAATCCATGATTCCGGAGCTGATTTTCCATGCAGTAAATGCAGGAAATGTCCGCCCAGCGTACTGTCCGAAGTTTCAACATCTATCGCACGTCCATTTTGACTGAAATGATACCAATACAAAAGTGCTGACCCCATCGAAGCCATCAAACGGTCTGCAATCGCTCGCGCGTCTGCCAAAGGATGACTTTCCTTTTCAGGCTGGGTGCTGCCCAATACGGACACATAAGTGCGTAAAACATCCATCGGATGTGCCGCAGAAGGTAATTCCATCAATACGTTTTGGGCTACATTAGGCAGTCCGCGTTGGGAAATTAATTTTGACTGATAGGCCGCCAATTGTGCTTTTGTCGGAAGATTGCCGTAAATCAGTAGATATGCCACTTCTTCAAAAGTTGCCTGACTTGCTAATTCCAATATGTCATAACCTCTGTAATGAAGGTCATTTCCACTATGTCCGACCGTACTTAACGCTGTATTACCAGCCGCAACGCCGGAAAGCGCAACACTTTTCTTAGGTTTAAATTCAACTTGGGAGGTCTTTTCCATTTTTAGTTTTATTGAACAATTGATCTAATCGGGTTTCATATGCATAGTAATCGATGCTTTTGTACAATTCTTCACGCGTCTGCATGGTAGAAATGACATTTGCCTGTCCGCCATCTTTTCGGATATGTTGGTACACATTTTCCGCGGCTTTGTTAGCCGCACGGAAAGCGGATAAAGGATATAAAACAATGGAAACATTGGCATCACGCAACTCATCAACTGTGAAAAGAGGCGTCTGTCCAAACTCCGTTATATTGGCCAGAATAGGCAAGTCAGTCGCCTCACTGAAACGTGTGTACTCTTCCAGCGTTTTCACGGCTTCCGCAAAAATAAAATCCGCTCCGGCTTCTTTATAAGCCACGGCACGTTCCAATGCCCGTTCAAGTCCTTCCGAAGCCAACGCATCCGTACGTGCGCCAATGACAAAATTTTCATCCGTACGTGCATCGACAGCAGCTTTCAAACGGTCAACCATTTCATCTTGCGAAACCAATTCCTTTCCTGGTCTGTGTCCGCACCGCTTCGCTCCGACTTGGTCTTCCATGTGGATAGCGGCGGCACCGACCTTAATCAAAGACTTAATCGTGCGTGCCACATTGAACGCCGAAGCGCCAAAACCGGTGTCAATATCGACCAGCAAAGGCAATGGGCAAACATTGGTAATCCTGTCGGCGTCAATCAATACGTCGTCCAAATTGGTAATTCCCAAATCCGGAATCCCCAAAGAGCCAGCA
>JAATFC010000371.1 GCA_015655435.1 Chitinophagales bacterium
CAGCCGCGACTTCGGCACGGCGGTTGTCATGGCGACGCACGATTTCATCGTTATCGAAAACTATCCTTCCAGAATACTGAAAACCGAAAAAGGTGCAGTATTGGACAGTAGTGTGACGGAAGTCGTTGCGGAAAGATTATAGTTCGTTTTTACAAAAAATATTGAATGCTATTCTCCGAAAAGCTGTTGCTTTAGAAGAATGGCATTTTTGTTATTGTCATATATTGTATTGAGCAGTTTTTTTCTTTTTTCCTGTTCTGAATTACTGAAAGGCATTTGAGAATAGACTTGTATTGACTCTTTAAACTCTTGGGCAGTATTGGCAACTATGCAAACGGATTCCAAACCAGAACCGTTTACTGCCGCATTGTTGACAAGGCAATGGCGACCATTGAATAACGCGTTGAGTAATTTTATTTTTACGCCCGTGGCGTTAAAAGAGGGGAGAAGATGCAGTTGTGCATGAACAATAATGTCGTTCATTTCTTTTTCGGACGGATTTTCTATCCAATGGGCATTGAGCGTCTTGGCGCGCATTTTCTTAATGAACGAACCGTCGGATTTTCCTGCTACATACAACGGAACGGAAAGATTTGGAAAAACCTCATCGATGAGCCACTCTACGGCTTTTTGATTTTCGTCTATATCGAGATTGCCGTGATACAGACAATAAGTGCCTGTCGGAGAAAGATGGGGAAGATGCCATGAAGGAATGAACAGCGGGATATAAGTGACATGCTTACATTTCAATATATGTTTATATATATCCACATCCAAAGATGAGAGCGCATTAAACTGTCGTTGTTTCGATACGAGTTGTTGTTCCCATTTTCGTAGCCTGATAGATTCAGACTTATAGTATAGTCTTCGAAGTAAAGATGTAGTAGTGTCTGCAAGATGTTGATAGTAGATATATTCTACATTGCAAAGACGGATATGTATTTTTCTACATGCAGGATTTATGTGAGGAATAATGCCAGAGCAATGGATTCCTTCTATTAATACCGGACAGTTGTCTTTATTGAGATTCTCAATTAACTCAGGAATAATACGGCTAGCAACTATATAGGGTTTACCAAAAAAGTTGATTGGAATTTTTTTTTTTCTTTTATAGTAAAAAACAGAATGACAAACTTCTTCCAGTTGTTTTTGTGGTTGGTTATTTGCATATTGGATACAATGCAAATGCACTTCCACCCCAACGTTTCTTAATGCTTCGAGTTTATAGTATAGGTCAAATACACCGCCGTAGTTGACTGGATAGGGAATTGTAAAACAGACAATATGTAGTTTTAGAGGATTCAGCTTTTACTTCTTTTAATATCTATAGTGTGTACTATAAATAAGGTTTATATATATCAATCAATTTATTTTTTTCATTTTGCCAACATAGTTCCTTAGCTGCTAATAAAGTATTTTTTTTGAAAGTATTATATTGATCGGTATTGTTTATGAACTGTTCTATTGCACGTGCTGTTGCTTTCGAATCAAGGTTTTCCAGACATATACCAATCTGGTATTGCTCGACTATTTTCTTTACTTCAGGAATAGATGTTGATATGACTGGAACGCCAGCATGAATATAGTCAAATAGTTTGTTGGGAAGATTAAACAAAAAATTCTCGTCTTTACTCCCGTCCAATGTAAAACCTATATGAGCCAATGGTGTGAACCGTTTCAGTTCTTCCGGAGGCATTTTGGCGTGCATCTCCACTCTATGTTCCAATCCTAATTCTTTTCGTTTAGCATCAATAGCCTCCCACTCCAGACCCCATCCAATATAAATAAGCCGATACGATTGAGGCAAGTGCTGAAATGCCAATAACAACTCCATTCCACCACGACCTGGATTCATTCCGATACCCTGCATAAGCAGGACAATTTTGCCTTCCCATTCTTTGGGTATTGCGTGTGGTATTATGTTTTCTTTTAATGAAATATTTCTGACTATTTTGAGGCCCATCGATGGATAGATGGATTCGTATTTGTTTTTTACGGATTCATTGACTGTGTACGCCACTTTTAATTTAGGAAGAAGAAGGTCTTCTAATGTTTTCCACAATTTTTGTTTGAGGGGAGATGCTGTGACTTCAGGAACGCCCGTAAAATATTCGTGGGTATCATAAAACAAAAACTTATTTCGCAACCTTGATACTATAAAATTGGGGCTGAGCGTATCCAAATCATTGGAAAGCAGATAATCTGTCTTGGTAAATAGTAGATACCAAAACAACTTAAAATTAAATTCTGCATAAGCCAATACTCCTTTTCGAAAAAAGCAAACAATACGCTTGGATTTGAAACTATAATTTCCCAACGGCAACGCCCCTTTTAGCTGTCGAGCGACGACCATAACGTCAAATCCCATTTCCCGTAACGTTGTACTGATACGGATTACACGCTGGTCTGTTGTCAACTCTGATATTACGGATACTGTTATTTTTTTTGCCATTTCAATCTTGGCCAATATTACGACTAATTATTTTGAGAATATTTTTTGCGGCATTGCCGTCGCCAAAAATCGGTTGAGTAAAGTCAGGTTGCAACTGTTGGACTTTTTCAAATTTTTCAAGTATACCCAGTTTTTCTGGTTTCGTATTGATGCTGCATCCAGCGTCGACGATTTCTTTCCAGAATGGATTTTTCATGATTATCAAAGACGGCTTTTGTGCGAAAAAAGCTTCCCTTGACACGCCACCGCTATCGGTAACAACTATAGTCGAATTTTGAATGAAACGCTGCATCTCCATATAGTCCAGTGCAGGCACTATATCAAACAAAGGGCGAATGCCGAACTCGTTTATTTTTTTCTGTGTATGAGGATGGAGTGCCATCTTCACGGGAATCTGTTTATGTATCGTATTCATGGCATCTATAATATTGTTAAGATGCGCACTGTTTTGGATATTGTCTGCCCGATGGCAAGTTGCGGCAATATACTTTTCTTTAGAGACAGTTTTTTCCTGTATGTTTTCAGCTTTTTTGAATGCATCAAGCATCAAGTCTCCCGTTAGGAACATTTCAGATTTTATCGACGTACTATATCCCTCGTCTAATAAAGTATTATAGTTCTTTTTTGTACAACAATAGTTCACGTCTGCAAGCCTATCCGTCAGTATCCTGTTTATTTCTTCCGGCATTGACATCTCCCCTGTTCGGACGCCAGCCTCGAAATGATGCAGCACGGTGTTCGTTCTCTTTGCGGCAATAGCGGCAGCCAGAGTCGTATTGGTATCTCCGTAGGTAAATGCTATCGCATCTGTAAACTTCAGAAAAAGTTCCTGTAACTGTTTGCTGCATATGGCGATGAAATCATCCGAACTATTAATTGAACTATCACAACTTAACGTATAGTCGGGTTGTGGAATCTGTAATTTTTCGAAAAAAATGCCGTTCATTTCTCTCGAAGAATGCTGCCCACTGTGTACAATATATTGTTGAATGTTGTCCTGCTTTGATAGTTCACTATGCAAAACCCAAAGCTTGATAAACTGCGGCCTGTTGCCAACTATATGTATAACTTTTATCATTTATCAACAAACGATTAAGAAAAATTCAGAACTATGGTTTTATGCAGGATTTGTATTGCTATAAGAAAGAAAAGAAACAATTTTAAGGTAATCAGTTTTTTTGGTAAAATGCTTTTTCGTACAACGATTCGATGAGCTCAACGGTTTTATATGCTTCAGTTGCTTCCAAAAAAGGGTGATGGCTGTCATCCAATGCCTTGATAGCATTGCTATATATTTTGTCGTGGTTGCTCATGCTTCCGGAATATGTTCCGTAGTTATTAGGACCGTTCCCTATTGCCAGTGTAGGTTTGTTTAAATCCTTAACGTTAAAATATTCCAACTCGTTCAGGTATTCGCCTCCTATTTTTATAGTACCGTTTTCGGCAAATATGGTGATGGAGCCTTCCATGTTTTTCTTAAAACTATTGACCGTGTAATGAAATGCTCCGATTGAACCCTTTTCCATCTTAAAACTGACAATCCCAGTATCTTCAAATTCAATATTTGGATGACAATAGTTGCCCTTTATCAGCGTTGCGTTTTCTACATTACCAAATAACCACAATATCAGATCAATAAAATGACTGAACTGTGTGTATAGCGTCCCTCCGTCCAATAGAAGCGTCCCTCTCCAATCCTTATAGTACTCAGCAGGTCTGTTCCAATATCCATTGATCTGGAAACTATATATCTTTCCGAGCGTGCCGGAGTCTATTGTATTCTTCAGATATTCGACGGGAGGATTGTATCTGTTTTGCTTTACGACAAATAGTTTTTTGTTATTGGAACTGGCGGCGGCAATCATTTTGTGTGCACTCTCTGTGGAGATTGCCATGGGTTTTTCGCATAAAACATTTATGCCTTTTTCCAATACGGAGATGGAATGCTCCGCATGCAGCCCATTTGGAGTGCATACGCTGACCAGATCAATATGGGACAGGCTATTCAATGCATCCGACAAAGAGTAAAAAATATTTGTCTTGTACTGGTTTCCTAAAGTGGTGGCTTTGTCTTTGTCAATATCACACACACCAACAATATCCGCGACATTTGAGGCATGGAATAAGTGCCTTTGTCCAATATGACCACAGCCCAAAACGAGTATTTTTTTTCTATCGGTTGACATAAGATATGCACAAGACTACTTCTTGTGGAGTTTGGTCAATTTATATCCTAGCTGAATTTTCGAAAAATATATCAGCATCTTAGATACAAAAGCCCTAAATGAAATCTTGAAATGAGTATTAAAATACTTACGCTATAAAAACGAAAAAACATCCTCATTTATTTCTTAGGTAATTTGTATTTCAGTTCGACAGGAGCAACGCCTTGGTCAAGCATGCCGATTCTCTTGGCTGCCAACCAACTCAAATCGATATCTCTTCCCGCGACGAATGGTCCACGGTCATTGATTCTGACCTTGACGGATTTGCCGTTGGATAGATTGGTAACTTTTACTTTTGTCCCGAAGGGAAGCGTTTTGGAGGCTGCTGTTTTTTTGTTTTTTGCAAAAATCTCACCATTCGCCGTCTTTCTGCCGATGAAGTTGCCTGCATAATAGGATGCCTTTCCTTGCTGTATGATGGATTTGGAACAGGAAACGAGCGTTCCAATAATGAACGCTGCCGTCAACCATTTGATACTTTTCATTTGCCTAATATAAAAAGATAAAGCATTTGCGAAGCAGTAAAATGTCAACGCAAATGCCTTTAATGTATTGGTTTTACCAATGAGAATCCTTTATTCAAACGGGAATTTCACCACTTTTGCCTTGACTTGTTTGTCGCGGATGATGATGTTGATGTCCGTGCCAACCGCAGCGTTTCCAAGTGTTACATAACCCAAACCGATAGCCTTGTTCAAAGACGGGGCTTGTGTGCCACTTGTTACATGACCAATCTTGTTGCCGTTTGTGTCCGCGATTTCGTAATGATGGCGAGGAATACCCTTGTCAATCATTTCAAAACCAACCAATTTGCGTGTGATACCTGCTGCTTTTTGAGCTTCAAGTTTGTCTTTTGCAGTGAAAGGCGTTTCTTTTTTGAATTTGGTAATCCATCCAAGACCTGCTTCCAATGGCGAAGTCGTGTCATCAATATCGTTACCATACAAGCAATAACCCATTTCCAAACGCAAAGTATCGCGCGAGCCCAGTCCGATTGGTTTCAGACCTTGTGGACCACCAACTTCAAATATCTTGTCCCAGATTTTATTGGCATTGTCGCCTTTGTCTTCAAAATATATTTCAATACCACCTGAACCTGTATAGCCGGTAGCACTGACGATTACGTCTTCCACTCCCGCAAAAGTTCCCTGTTGGAATGTATAGTATTTCAGGTTCTGAAGATCGATGTCTGTCAGGTTCTGCATCAGTTTGCATGCATTTGGACCTTGTATAGCCAAAAGACAAGTCTTGTCGCTGATGTTTTCCATCGGCACGCCTTCTGTATTGTGGCTGGCAATCCAGTTCCAGTCTTTTTCTATATTGGATGCGTTGACGACCAATAGGTATTTTTCGTTGGGAACAAGGCAATAGACGATGAGGTCATCCACGATACCAGCATTTTCGTTAGTCAGAGAGCTATATTGAGCATTGCCCGTAACTAGTTTGGATGCATCGTTGGTCGTAACTCTCTGGATTAGATCCAAAGCTTTCGGTCCTGTTAGGATAAACTCTCCCATGTGACTGACATCAAAAACACCTGCGTTGTTACGCACGGTCGCATGCTCATCGTTGATACCTTAATAGCTGATAGGCATATTGTACCCTGCAAATTCGGCCATCTTGGCTCCGAGGTCAATATGTTTTTGTGTAAAGGCGGTTTGTTTCATAAATAATATAATATCAATTTAGGTCAAATGGTAAATGTCAAAAACGAAATATTTATTTTCAAAAAAGATATTGTTCTTTCTAACTAGGAAAAAGTGTAGCTCATCTCGCCGTTCTTGTCGTCTTTCAGCAAAATGCCGAGCGCTGCCAGCTCGTTGCGTATGCGGTCGCCTGTTACGTAATCCCTGTTCTGCTTGGCGTCTTTGCGCATATCCATGAGCAGACCGATGACAGCGTTGAGTTTCTCGTTTCGGTTGTCTTCCAGCGACTGCAATCCCAAAACTTCCTCAATATAGAGCTTCATTTGAGTTTTGAGCAACGCAATCGTTTCGCCCGAAAGTGCATCCGGCGCAACCTGTCCACCCTTGATACCGTTGATGATGGGAACGAGCTCAAACATATTGGCCAAAACTTTTGCCGTATTGAAATCATCACTCATGAATTCGTCAAATTCCGATAGGAGCTTGCGGACTTTTGCATCCAGTTCCGCATCTTTTGTTTCCGCTGTATTGGTTTCTGGCAGTGTTTGCAATGTTTCATAACCGTCCCACAGCCTTTTCAGTCCTTTTTCCGAAGCCTGCAAAGCCTCGATGCTAAAGTCCAAAGTAGAACGATACTGCGTTTGCAAAATGAAAAAACGAATGACCATCGGATGGTAAGGCTGCTCCAACTCAGGATGGTTGCCAGAGAATAGTTCTGTCAACTTGATAACGTTGTTGTAGCTCTTGCCCATCTTGCGACCGTTGATGGTAATCATATTGTTATGTATCCAATAGCGGGCGGGCATCTTGTGGTTGCAAACCACACTCTGCGCAATCTCACACTCATGGTGCGGAAACTGCAAATCCATGCCGCCGCCGTGGATGTCA